>JBBQLA010000103.1:0-7426 GCA_038327485.1 Acidimicrobiales bacterium | reverse complement strand
GACCTCACCCTCAGCGAGCGACGTCGATGATTCCGTCGACCACTCGACCACTCGACCACGCGGCACCTTGAGACGCTTGCCGCCGGAAGTCGTGAACGCTCCACCGATGCGGATGACCCGGGCGATCTGGGTGGCGACCTGCGACCAGTCGATGCGACGGTCATCCGCGGTCAGCTTGGCGGCATAGGTGACGTTGCCGCTCTGCGCGACGGGGGTGCCGAACCCGCTGGCCAGGCACTCCAACAGCAGTCGGGTGCCCTCGGCCACGAGCTCGTGGCGGAGCTCGTCGACGGTCTTGTCACCGATCGGCGTCTCGCTGCGGGCGAACACAGCGCCCTCGTCGAGGCCCTCGGTGATCTCCATGACGCACACGCCGGTGGTGATATCGCCGGCCAGGATCGCCCGTTCGATCGGCGCCGCGCCCCGCCAGCGAGGCAAGAGCGACACGTGCAGGTTCACGAACGGAATCGTGGCGAGCAGGTGCGGTCGGATCAGACGGCCGTAGGCCACAACGACTCCGAGATCGATGCCAGGCACCGCGCGCAGCAGCGAATCGGGGTCAGCGCTGACCTCGATGCCCAGCTCCAGGGCACGCGCCTTGACCGGTGACGCCGAGAACTCCGGCCCGCGTCCGCGGCGCTTGTCGGCGGCTGAGACGACCAGCACGCCGTCATGGCCGGCGGCGACCAGCGCGTCGAGGGGCGCCACTGCCAGGGCAGGCGTGCCGAGATAGGCGAGACGCGGGTGGGAGTTGGGAGAAGGGAGCTCCGGACCGGTGTTGGTCACCGGAACAGCAGACCGCGCCGGGCGGGCGGCTCCGCCGGCTCAGCCATCTGCATCTCGCGGATGGACTTCTTCGCCACCAGCAACTGCTCGGCGTCGAGATGTTCGAGCATCAGCACACCGTCGAGGTGATCGAGCTCGTGTTGGATGATCCGAGCCAGGAACTCGTCGGCCTCGAACGACACGTCGTTGCCGTTGAGGTCGATACCTGACACCTCGATCTGCTTCGGCCGCACGATGTCGAAGTGCAGGCCGGGGATCGACAGACACCCCTCGCTGTGCTCCCACTCGCCGTCGCTCCCTGTGATGACCGGGTTGATCAGCACCTTGGGATCATCGCCCTCGTCGTAGACGAAGAACCGCTTGCCGATCCCCACCTGGGGTGCGGCCAAGCCCACACCGGGGGCGTCGTACATGGTCGTGAACATCGTGTCGATGACCTTGACGAAACGGCCGTCGATGTCGGTCACCTCAGCGGCTCGCTGCGTGAGAACCGGGTCGCCGACCAGCCGGATGGATTGGCGAGACATGACCCAAGGCTACCGTTGGCCGGTGGACACCGCCGACGACCCGACCCGCTCAGGGTCCGAGACAGGGGTCACAGCGCACTACTTCGACTCGAGTCCCGAGGTGGGATCGAGACCATCGACGGTCGACCTGCACCTGGCAGATCTGAGCCTGCGACTCGCCACCGACGCCGGAGTGTTCGCGGCTGGAGCTGTCGATGTCGGTACCCGGATCCTCCTGGCAGAGGACCCCGGCATTCGACCTGGATCGAGACATCTGCTCGACCTCGGCTGTGGCTACGGGCCGATCGCACTGACCTTGGCTCGGCGGGCGCCCGATGCGCAGGTGTGGGCGATCGATGTGAACGAGCGAGCTCGCCAGTTGTGCGCCGCCAACGCCGTCGAGGCCGGGCTGTCGAACGTCACGGTGCTCGCCCCCGAGGAAGTCCCCGGTGAGCTGCGATTCGATGAGCTGTGGTCGAACCCACCGATCCGCATCGGCAAGACGGCGCTGCACGATCTCTTGGCGACGTGGCTCGACCGCCTCGTTGCCGGCGGTCGGGCACGCCTCGTCGTGCAGAAGCACCTCGGCGCCGACTCGCTGTCCACCTGGCTCGAATCACAGGGGTGGCCCACATCTCGTGTTGCCGCCCGACGCGCATTCCGAATCCTGGAGGTCGCCGCCCGTGAGCAACCTGAATCCGACTGAACTCAAACGACTCCACCGAGGCTGGCGCCGCCAGACCGAAGCGCGACTCGCCATCGGGTTGGAGGGGGTGCAGGGCCCGTTCAATGTGGGCGCCATCCTGCGAACCGCCGCGGCCTACAAGTCCGAGCACCTCTGGCTCACACCGTCGGCGACCGGGCCCGAGAACGCCAAGGTGGGCAAGACCGCGCTGGGAACTGAGCGGTTCATGATGGTCACCCGCGTCGACGATGGGCCGGCGCTGGTCGAAGCGGCACGAGCAGCCGGCTTCAAGGTGATCGGCGTGGAGCTCGCCCACGGCGCCGTCCCCTCGTTCGAAGCCGACCTGACCGGTGACGTCTGCCTGGTCGTGGGCAACGAGGACCACGGCATGTCGAAAGCAACCATGGCGGCGTGCGACGCGCTGATCTACTTGCCGCAGCTGGGCAGCGTCGGCTCGCTCAACGTGGCGTCGGCCGCATCGATCGCCTGCTACGAGTGGGCCCGACAACAGCTCGTTGCCACCCCCACCGGCTGAGAACTCCGAGTCGGCGGGCTAGGAGTGTTGGTCGGGGAGGCGGGCCGGGTCGATCTGCAGACGGAGGCGGCCGGGCGGGCGGTCGACTGCTGCGAGTGCATCGAGCAGCACAGCACGATCGGCGCTCCGAGCCAGCCAGTGGTCGCCGTCGCCTCGGGCGATCTCCACGCCCAGGGGCGCCCCCAGTCGCTCGACGAACTCCGCTGCCGCCGCTCCCCCGATGACCGCCACGGTTCTCGCCGGTGGGAACCCGGTGAGCTCGCGGCGCGCCGCTTCGACAACCGACAGGATCGCCGGATCCGCGGCCACGGCGGCACGAATCACCGTGTGCTCGGGATCTCGGGTCTGCAGGATCACCCGGCCGGCCCGACCTCCGACCAGGCGCCCGGCCCGGGCGATCAGCCCCAATGCCTGCTCCCACGCCCGATATCGAGGCGCCATCAGTTCCTGATCGAACTCGAGGAACGCGACGGTCGAGGTGTTGCGCACCCGGTGCAGGATGGCCTCGGTCCCCACCATCACACGGGTGGCACGGAAGTCGTCGGTCGACCCGCTGATCTCGGTGACCGGCTCGCCCAGCAACGCTGCCAACTCCTCGCTGGCGCGGCTGACCCCAACCCGAAGGTTCTTCATTGCCATGGCGCCGCAGGCCTGGCAGATCACTGGTCGTCGCAGTCCGCAGCGTCGACAGTCGAGGTGGTCGCTCCCCGCCATCACCACTGCAGAGTCGCATCGTTCGCAACAAGTGATCGTCCCGCACGTCCGACACGCCAACAGCGACGAGCGCCCGGTCCGGTTGAGCACGCAGACCGCTGATGAGGCGGACCGCAGCCGATCCACCAACGTCTGGGAGTACAACCCGGTTCGCACCAGGTCTTCGTCGCGGCGATCGAGCACCTCGACGACCGGCCAGCCGGCACGTTCGGTCGCCCGATCAAGTGTCACCAGCGGAGAGCGAGCCGTTGACTCGAGCGATGGAGTGGCCGAGACCATGATCGCCGGGACGTTGGCCCGACGGGCCCGTTCCAACACCACCTCGCGGGCGTGCCAGGTCGGGGACCCCTCGCTCTGGAGCGCTTCGTCCGATTCGTCGAGCACCACCACCGCTGCCAGGCTCGGCATGGGCGCGAACGCTGCAGCTCGCGCTCCGACCACTGTCGCACCACCCGCTGCCGCCCGGGCCCAGTCGTGAGGATGCATCGCGACCGACACACCCGTGGCCCGCAACCGGCGCGCCACCATCGTGGCCTGAGCGACCGACGGACAGATCACCAAGGCATCGCCCAGGGCGGCGGCCGCGACCACGACGTCGAGCGGATCGCCCGCCGGAGGCAGCCGAAAGACCGACCGTCGACGCGTGAAAAGCTCAGCCGCCACGGCCGAAGCCGCGGCTGGTCGCACTCCCCCGCGGGGTGACCCGATCGAGGGAACCATCTTGAGAGGCGACGCCGTGGACAGGAACTGCGGGAGCCGACCGGCCCACCGCCACGCCGCCCATCGGCACAGCTCGATCATCTCGGGCGACGGACCGACGCCGGAGATCTTCGAGATGGGCTGGATCGTGACTCCGTCGGGTGCGTCGACGTCGAGTTCGGTGACCCAACCGGCCACGCGACGCCCGTGCAACGGCACGCGCACCATCGTGCCGACCACAACGCGGGCCTCGCTTCCCTCCGGGATCGAGTAGTCGAATTGCCGCGAGATGGCCGGGACGTCGACGACGACCCGAACGATCATCCGGCGGAGCGGCGAGATGTCAGTGCGACGGCGCTACAGGCCGAGAGCACTGCGGAGGTCGTCGACCCGGTTGGTCAACTCCCAGGTGAACCCGTCACCGCTGCGGCCGAAGTGGCCGTAGGCCGCGGTCGGCTTGAATACTGGCCGACGCAGGTCGAGGTCACGCACGATGGCGCCGGGGCGGAGGTCGAAGACGTCCTTGACGGCCAGCTCGACCTTGCCAGGATCCACCGTCGAGGTCCCGAAGGTCTCGACGAGGATTGACAGCGGATGGGCGACGCCGATGGCGTATGCCACCTGGACCTCACAGCGTGTGGCTGCGCCGGAGGCGACCACGTTCTTGGCGACCCAGCGGGCTGCGTACGCGGCGGAGCGGTCGACCTTGGACGGGTCCTTGCCCGAGAAGGCACCGCCACCGTGGCGGGCCATGCCGCCGTAGGTGTCGACAATGATCTTGCGACCGGTCAGGCCGCAGTCACCCACCGGGCCACCGATCACGAAGTTGCCGGTCGGGTTGACGTAGATCTCGTAGTCGTCGTCGGCGAACTGCTCGGGGATGACCGGGCGGATCACGTGCTCGATGAGGTCGGGACGGATCTCGGTGTCACGATCGACGCCGTCGTTGTGCTGGGTCGAGATGAGCACTGTCTTCAACGCGACGGGGCGGTTGCCCTCGTACTCGAAGGTCACCTGGGTCTTGCCGTCGGGTCGCAGGTAGGGGACGGTGCCGGCCTTGCGGACCTCGGCCAGTCGTTCCGACAGGCGGTGGGCCAGGTGGATCGGCAGCGGCATGAGCACGTCGGTCTCGTCGCAGGCGTAGCCGAACATCATTCCCTGGTCGCCGGCGCCCTGCTTGTCGAGCAGATCGTTCTCCCCGGACGTGCCCGAGCGCACCTCCTCGGAGTCATCGACGCCCTGGGCGATGTCGCGGGACTGCTCGTCGAGCGCCACCAACACACCACAGGTGTTGCCGTCGTAGCCGAACGACTCGCGGTCGTAGCCGATGGCCTTGATGGTCTCGCGGGCGATCGACGGAATGTCCACGTACGCGGAGGTGGTGATCTCACCGGCCACCACGCACAAGCCGGTGGTCACGAGCGTCTCGCAGGCCACGCGGGCGTCGGGGTCCTTGGCCAGGATGGCGTCGAGCACCGAGTCGGAGATCTGATCGGCCATCTTGTCGGGGTGACCCTCGGTCACCGACTCCGAGGTGAAGGTCCAGCTGCTCATGTCGTTCGTCTCCCTGTCCGCTCCTCGATGATCACATCGAGGAGTGCGTTCGCGATCACGGCCTTGTCGCCGAATCCGATCTCGACCTCACGACCCGATGCCGTGAGGATCACTACTTCGTTGGTGTCGTGCTCGAACCCGACACCCGGTGCCGACACGTCATTGGCGACGATCAGATCTGCGCCCTTGCGTGCCAGCTTCTCACCCGCGTGGCGGCGCACATCGTTCGTCTCGGCCGCGAACCCGACGATCGTCTGCCCCTCCACTCTGGTTGAGCCGAGCGCGCTGAGGATATCCGCAGTGGGCTCGAGTACGACAGAAGGCACACCGTCGTGCTTCTTCAACTTCTGCGGCATCGTTGCCTGCGGACGGAAATCGGCGACGGCAGCGGCCATGACCACCACGTCCGCGGCTGGGCTGCTCGCCAGCACGGCGTCGGCCATCTCCGCTGCGGTCTCGACGCGGACCACGTCGACCCCGGCGGGGAGGTCTCGGTCGGTCGTGGTCACCAACGTGACCTTGGCGCCGCGGTCCGCCGCGGCACGAGCGATGGCGTGGCCCTGCTTGCCCGAGGACCGATTGCCGATGACCCGCACCGGGTCGATGGGTTCGCGTGTTCCACCTGCGCTCACCACGAATCGAAGCCCTTCGAGATCACCGGGCGACAACAGCCGCATTGCGGCGTTCACGATCGATTCGGGCGAGGCGAGGCGGCCATGGCCCAGATCGCCGCCGGCGAGCCGGCCGGACTCGGGGTCGACCACGTGGACGCCCCGCCGACGAAGTGTGGCGAGGTTGTCCTGCACTGCGGGGTGCTCCCACATCTCGGTGTGCATGGCCGGGCACACCAGAACCGGGGCGCGGGTGGCGATCAGCGTCGAGGTCAACAAGTCGTGGCTGTACCCGGCGGCGTAAGCCGACAACAGGCGAGCCGTCGCTGGGGCCACCACGATGAGGTCGGCGGTCTGGCCGAGGGTCGTGTGCGGAATGGGGTCGTCGCCGCCGAACAGCGATGTCTGCACCGACTCCGACGCCAATGCGGAGAACGTTGCGGCACCGACGAACTTCTGCGCTCCGGTCGTCATCACCGGAACCACGTGCGCGCCGAGGTCGACCAGACGCCGACACACCTCGATGGCCTTGTAGGCGGCGATTCCCCCGGTGACCCCGAGGACGATGCGCCGACCTTGCAGCATGGTCGGCTCAGTCAGCCGACAGGGCCGCCGCGGCTGCGGCTGCGTCAGCGGCGGCAGCGGCTTCGGCTGCTGCCAACTCTTCGGCCGACGGCAGTTCGATCGGCACGATCTTGTCGGCGGCGATCTCTTCGAAGGCGATCGACAGCGACTTCGAAGCGGTCGAGGTGACCTGCGGGGGCGCCACGGCACCCAGGCCATCGCCCAACGCGCCGTAGTAACTGTTGATGTCGCGGGCCCGCTTGGATGCCAGGGCGACCAGCGCGAACTTGGAACCGCTCCGCTCGAGGAGACCCTCGACTCGCGGTTCCATCATGGTGTCGAAGCGGTCGCGGTCGGACACGTGTTCTCCTGATTCAGCGGTGGCGGCCGGGGGTGGCCACAGAGCAGCCCTCAATCGTAGTCGCCAGGCGGGGTGAGGCAGTATTCATCCGATGACCCCCCACGAGCCGGAGCGCCCCCACGTCGACGGCCGCCTCCAGTCGCTCGTGCTGCTCGCCAGCGCCGTCACCGCCGCTGTCACGACCCGCTCGACGCTGCCGGCGCATCACTGGTGGGGACGGATCGCATTCGTCGGCTACGTCGTGGCCGCGCTCGTGGCCATCTCGCCCGCTCGTCGCTGGTGGCCAATGGTGGCGGTACTCGGCGCAGGTATCGTCCCGCTGGTCGTTCTGGTCGTCGGGCGTTCGCGCGGTTGGCACCACGTTGCCCAGTCCGAAGTCGACGTGATCGAAGCGGCGGCGCGGCGGTTGAT
>JBBQLA010000102.1:0-7471 GCA_038327485.1 Acidimicrobiales bacterium | reverse complement strand
GACCGTCCTCGGGGTGGCGATCTTGATCGCCTGGATCTCGCTGTGGGCACCCCTGTTGCCGACGGTGTCCATCAGCCACGCGGTCTTGAGCACCAGCAGGCGGAGCTGCTCGATCTTGACCCGGGACTCCGCGATCCAGGTGCGGACCACGCCCTGGTCGGCGATCGGCCTGCCGAACGCGACCCGCTGCTCCGCGCGCTCGCACATCAGCTCGATCGCGCGCTCAGCGATGCCGATCGAGCGCATGCAGTGGTGGATCCGGCCGGGGCCGAGGCGCGCCTGGGCGATCGCGAAGCCACCACCCTCTTCGCCGATGAGGTTGCTCACGGGAACCCGAACGTCGGTGAACCGCAGCTCGGCGTGCCCCCCGTGCTCGTGGTCGTCGTACCCCAGAACGTGCATACCGCGGTGGATCTCGACACCCGGGGTGTCCCGCTCGACCAGGATCATCGACTGCTGGCGGTGCCGGTCTGCGGACGGGTCGGTCTTGCCCATCACGATGAAGATCTTCGCGTTGGGGTTCATCGCACCGGTGGCCCACCACTTGCGGCCGTTGAGCACGTAGTCGTCGCCGTCACGCACGATCGACAGCGAGATGTTGCTGGCGTCCGAGCTGGCCACATCGGGTTCGGTCATGGCGAAGGCGGATCGGATCTCACCCTCGAGCAACGGCACCAGCCACTCCTCCTTCTGGGCGTCGGTGCCGAACATCGACAGGACTTCCATGTTGCCGGTGTCGGGTGCCGAGCAGTTCATGGACTCGGGTCCGAGGTGTGAGCGACCGGTGAGCTCGGCCAGCGGGGCGTAGTCCACGTTGAGCAGCGGGTCGGGGGTCCACGGCGTGGCGCGCGGCATGAACAGGTTCCACAGGCCTTGGGACTTCGCTTCTGCCTTGAGGTCCTCGATGATCTGCGGGTGGCCGTGCTCGTCGCCCAGCGCTGTCATCTGCTCCTCGTAGACCGCTTCGGCCGGGTACACGAAGCCGTCCATGAAGGCCGAGACCTTGGCGTGAAGTTCCTTGCCGCGGGGGCTGAGTTCGAAATCCATCGGTACCTCTCGAGGGTCGATCCACCGCCATTTGGGCGGTCGTCGCAGCGCTGTCGCGACCGGGGTCGACCCTACCGTTGTTGACAATGGCCGATCAGGTGCCGTTGAGTGATGAGCCGTGGCCACTCCGCTCGTCATCGTCGAATCACCCGCCAAAGCGCGAACCATCGCGGGTTTCCTCGGGGACGGGTACCTCGTCGAGTCGTCGATCGGGCACATCCGTGACCTCCCGTCGTCGGCCGATGAGATCCCGGCGACCTACAAGAGCGAGAAGTGGGCGAAGCTCGGTGTCGACACCGACAACCACTTCAAGCCGCTCTATGTGGTGTCGTCACGCAAGAAGGATCACGTCCGCCATCTGAAGGCGATGTTGAAAGACGCGTCGGAGCTGTACCTCGCAACTGATGAGGATCGCGAGGGCGAGGCCATCGCGTGGCACCTGCTCGAGGTGCTGAACCCGAAGGTGCCGGTCAAGCGGATGGTGTTCCACGAGATCACCCCTGCGGCCATCCAGCACGCCATCGACAACCCTCGTGAGCTCGATACCCGCCTCGTCGATGCCCAGGAAGCCCGCCGGATCTTCGACCGCCTCTACGGCTACGAGGTCAGCCCGGTGCTGTGGAAGAAGGTGCTTCCCCGGCTGTCGGCGGGTCGTGTCCAGAGCGTGGCTACCCGCATCGTGGTGGAGCGCGAACGCGAGCGCATGCGCTTCGTCAGCGCCGGTTACTGGGACGTCGACGCGGTGTTCGCCCTGACCGGTCGCGACAACGAGCCGTTCGCCGGGTCGCTGGTGGCGCTCGACGGCGTGCGAGTGGCATCGGGTCGCGATTTCAGCGAGGACGGTCGCCTCGAGACCAACGGCGAGGTCGTGCTCCTCGACGAAGCCGCCGCCCGCGGCCTGGTCGCAGCGCTCGACTCGCAGACCACCACGGTGCGCTCAGTCGAGACCAAGCCCTACTCCCGCAAGCCCTCGGCGCCGTTCATCACGTCGACGCTTCAGCAGGAGGGTGGCCGCAAGCTGCGGTTCAGCTCGAGTCAGACCATGTCGTTGGCGCAGCGTCTGTACGAGAACTGTTTCATCACCTACATGCGAACCGACTCGACCACGTTGTCGGAGACGGCAGTCAACGCGGCCCGCTCGCAGATCCTCGAGCGCTACGGCAAGGACTATCTGCCGTCGGCGCCTCGTCAGTACTCCAAGAAGGTCAAGAACGCGCAGGAGGCCCACGAGGCCATCCGCCCGGCCGGCGATCGCTTCCGCACGCCCGACGAGGTGCGCGGCCAGCTCGGCAGCCAGGAGTTCAAGCTGTACGAGCTGATCTGGCAGCGCACCATCGCGTCCCAGATGCCCGATGCCCGCGGCGAGTCGGTCCAGGTGCGCCTCGACACCCCGACCACCGACGACCGCACCGCCACCTTCGGTTCCAGCGGGCGCACGATCCTGTTCCCGGGGTTCCTGCGGGCATACGTCGAGAGCAGCGATCACGGAGACGACTCCGACGACGACGAGAAGATCCTCCCGGTCATGGCGGTGGGCGACACCGCCCGCGCCACCGAGATGGCAGCGAAGGGCCACGAGACCCAGCCGCCGGCCCGCTTCACCGAAGCGTCGTTGGTGAAGCGCCTCGAGGAGCTCGGCGTGGGTCGTCCGTCGACCTACGCGGCGACCATCTCGACCATCCTCGACCGCGGCTACGTGTGGAAGAAGGGCTCCGCCCTGGTGCCGAGCTTCACTGCGTTCGCAGTGGTGAACCTGCTCGAGAAACACTTCCCCGATCTCGTTGACTACGCCCTCACTGCGCACATGGAAGATGACCTCGACCACATCGCCAACGGTGACGCCGATGCCGAGCCGTGGCTGAGCAAGTTCTACTTCGGCGACGCCGGCGCGGAGACGCCTCGCCCCGGTCTCAAGGCCCTGACGTCGGACATCGGCGACATCGATGCCCGCGAGGTGAACTCGATCCCGATTGGTGCCAACGAGGACGGCGAACCAATCGTCGTGCGCGTCGGCCGCTACGGCCCGTATCTGCAGATGGGTGGCGATCCCGAGACGTCGATGCGGGCGTCGATTCCCACCGACATCCCGCCCGATGAGCTCACCGTCGAGCGCTGCATCGAGCTGCTCAATGCGCCATCGGGTGACCGCGAGCTCGGCATGCATCCCACCGACGGGCTGATGGTCTACCTCAAGGCCGGTCGCTTCGGCCCCTACGTGCAGATGGGCGAACACGACGACGAGACCGGGCTCAAGCCACGCACGTCGTCGCTGTTCAAGTTCATGGAGCCGACCACGCTCACCCTCGACGACGCCGTGTCGCTGCTCACGCTGCCCCGGGTGGTCGGCAACGACCCCGAGGGCAACGAGATCACCGCCCAGAACGGCCGCTACGGGCCGTACGTGAAGAAGGGCACCGACAGCCGCACCATCGACGGTGAGGAGCGCCTGCTCACCATTACGGTGGAGGAGTGCGAAGCGATCTTCGCCCAGCCCAAGATGCGCCGAGGTCAGCAGGCCCGGCCTCCGATCAAGGACCTCGGTCCCGATCCCGACAGCGAACGTCCCATCGTGGTGAAGGAGGGCCGCTTCGGTCTGTACGTCACCGACGGCGAGACCAACGCGTCGCTACGCAAGGGCGACCTGGCCGAAGAGCTGACCATGGAGCGGGCCTTGGAGCTGCTCGCCGATCGTCGGGCCGCGGGGCCGTCGAAGAAGAAGGCCACCAAGAAGAAAGCGCCGGCCAAGAAGGCCGCGGCGAAGAAGAAAGCTCCGGCCAAGAAGGCCGCGGCGAAGAAGAAAGCCGCACCCAAGACCGACGAGTGAACGCGGTGGTTCGAGCGGCTCGGTCACCGAGCGCAATGAGGGCCTCGTTCTAAGCTGGACGGGTGGAAGGGTCGGATTCCAACGCTGCTGGATGGCGCGAGCGTTTCCTGATCAACCACGAGTTCTCGTGGATCTGGGCGGCACAGGTGGTCTCCGCGTGCGGCGACTGGGTGGGTTTCTTCGCCATCACCGCGCTGGCCGCCAACATCTCCGGCTCACCCGCCGCGGCGACCGCGCTGGTGCTCACCGCGAGGGTCGCGCCCTCGTTCTTCCTGGCGCCGTTCATGGGTGTGCTGGTCGACCGATTCGACCGTAAGCTGCTCATGCGGATCGCGGACATCGCCCGGGCCCTGGTGTTCCTCACGCTGCCGTTCATCGACACGCTGTGGGGCCTGATCGTGGCGTCGTTGGTCCTCGAAGCATTCACGCTCATGTGGTCGCCGGCCAAGGAGTCGTTGGTCCCGCAGTTGGTCCCCAAGGAGCGGCTCACCAATGCCAACTCGCTCAGCCTGCTGGCGGCCTACGGGACGATGCCGTTGGCCGGCATCCTGCAGTTCGTATTGAAGCAGGGCAACGACGCGCTGGCGCACGTGTCGTTCCTGGGGCCGTTGCAGTTCGACCGGGCGCTGGGCAAGACCCAGGCCTTGGCCTTCTACTTCGACGCGCTGACCTTCGTGGTGACGGCGCTGATCGTGTGGCGATGCATCCACACCTCGGGCAAGCCGCAAGCTCGGGTGCGCGTCGACGACGAATCGCTCGAGACCGAGCGGGCCGGCGGGTTCCGTCGGGCGCTGGCCGACATCCGTGAGGGCTGGCACTACATCTTCGTGAGTCCGGTGGTGCGGGCGGTCAACCTCGGTCTGGCTGCGGGGTTGTTGGGCGGTGCGATGTTGGTGCCGCTCGGTCCGACGTTTGCCAAGGAGATCACCGGCGACACCGACGCCTTCTCGCTGTACGTCACCGCGCTCGGGTTCGGGGTCGCCATCGCGGTGGCGGTGCTGAACGTGTTCCAGGAGCGGTTGCCGAAGGCGCGTGTCTTCGCCGCCATGCTGTTCCTGGCCGGTGTCTCGCTGATGTTCGGCGTCACGTTCAACCAGTTCTGGATCTCGGCGATCGGGGTCTTCGGGCTCGGCCTCGGAGCTGGGTCGGTGTATCTCCTCGGGTTCACGCTGATCCAGGAGAACACCGACGACGAGATCCGCGGTCGGATCTTCACCACGTTGCTCACGCTGGTGCGGTTGTGCGTGCTGGGCGCCATGGTGCTCGGACCCACGTTGGTCACCGTGTTGGACCCAGTGGCGAACCGGGTGTTCGGCCCCAAGGTGAACGGTCTGCCCGGGGTCACCGTGTTCGGGAGCCACTACGCGCTGCCCGGCGTGCGGCTGACGTTGTGGTTGGCGTCGATCGTGGTGATCGTGGCCTCGTTGGTGGCAGCCCGGGCCCTGCAGATCGGCTTCCGCGACAACTTACGCAAGCTGTCCGGTGATCTGCGCACGCGCTCCATGTCGGGCGAGGCCGAGGCCTTCGGTGTGGGCGAGGCTCGTGTCGGGTCGCGGTTTCGTACCAAGGTGTCGGAGTGACCGCAGCCCGAGGAGTCTTCATTGCGTTCGAGGGTGGGGAAGGTTGTGGCAAGTCGACCCAGGCGGCGCGACTGGCCGACCGGCTCGGAGCGACGCTGACCCGTCAGCCTGGCGGCACCGTGATCGGGTCGTCGTTGCGGGCACTGCTGTTGTCTCCCGACACCGGCCCGATCGATCCGAGGGCCGAGGCGCTGTTGATGGCAGCGGACCGGGCGCAACACGTGGCTGAGCTGATCGGGCCGACGCTCGACGCGGGCACTGACGTGGTGTGCGACCGCTACGTCGGTTCGTCGGTGGCGTACCAGGGCTACGGGCGCGGGTTGGACCCAGCCGAAGTGGCGGGCCTGTCGGGCTGGGCGACCGGTGAACTGTGGCCTGATCTGGTGGTGCTCTTGGTGGTCGACGCCGGGGTGGCGTCGGCTCGGCTCGGCGATGACCTCGACCGATTCGAGGCCGCGGGGAGCGAGTTCCACGCTCGCGTGGCCGCAGGGTTCGTGGCGCAGGCCGAGGCCGACCCCGTTCGGTGGGTCGTGGTCGACGGGAGTAGTTCGATCGACGAGGTCGGTGCCAGGGTGGACGCCGTGGTGAACGAACGACTCAGCCGATGAAGGAAGCGGTGCTCGCTGGAGAGCCGCTGTCGGCCGCGGTCGGGTGGGACGCGGTTGTGGGTCAGCCTCGGGCGGTCGCGGCGTTGCAGGGCGCTGCGCTGGCTCCGACCCACGCGTATTTGTTGGTTGGCCGACAGGGCTACGGGTCGCGAGCGGCGGCGCGGGCCTTCGCAGGGGAGTTGTTGGCCAACGCCGATCCCGGTGGTGATCGCGAGCGGCATCTGCACCTGGCGTCGATCGAGCGGCACCCGGCGATGCTGGTGTTGGAGAAGGGTTCGGACACGCCCACCGCGTACCTCGAAGAGATTCGGCGTCAGGCGTATCTGGCGCCGAGCGAGGGTCACCGTCAGGTGTTGCTGGTGGTCGACATCGAATTGGCGTTGCAGTACATCGCCATGCTGCTGAAGACGATCGAGGAACCTCCACCGTCGACGGTATTCGTGCTGCTGGTCGACGATGTGCCCGATGAGCTGGTGACCGTGGCGTCGCGGTGTGTGCGAGTCGAGATCGGTCCGGTGCCGGCCGCGATCGTGCGACACACGCTGCTGGCCGAAGGCATCGGTGATGAGGTGGCGACCGTGGTGTCGTCGATGGCCGGCGGCGACCTGGATCGGGCGCGGCTGTTGGCGACCGACGGTTCGGTGATGGAACGCCACCAATTCTGGCTGGACCTGCCGATGCGGCTCGACGATCGAGGTTCGGTGGTGAGTGGGCTGGTCGACGAGATCGTGCAGCAGATCAGCTCGGTCGTGGCGCCTCTCGAGGCGCGGCAGGTCGGGGAGTTGGAGCACCTTGACGCCGAGTTGGAACAGACCGGCGTGCGGGGAGCTGGGCGTCGCAACGAGTTGATCGCGCGGCACAAACGCGAGCTGCGGCGGGTGCGTCTCGACGAGGTGAACGCCGGGTTGGCGACGATCCTGGCGGTGTACCGGGAGCGGATCGGCGAGCACGATGCAGACCGCGGGTTCGTGACAGCGGCCACGGCGATCGGCGAGTACGAGTCGCATCTCGACCACAACCCGAACGAGCGGCTGGCGTTGTTACACCTGTTACTGCAGCTGCCGGTGGCTGCCTGATCAGGCTTCGATTCCGCTGGGAGCCCGGATACAGTGGCGGGTCCCGCCCGGGTAGCTCAGACGGCAGAGCAATTCACTCGTAATGAATAGGTCAGGAGTTCGATTCTCCTCTCGGGCTCCATTTCCACCCAATCCGTTCGTCGGCTGGTGCAGGCGTCGGGCAGCCAGCAGATCCTCGTGGGTTGGCACGGGTCCTGGTAGCCAGGAGTGATGGATCTCGGAACCGCAGTCGCTTCGGCGTGGTCCTCAGGAATCAGCGTGTACGGGGTGGCGGCGCTGCTCGGGATTGCCGGACGTCTGGGGTGGATCCCTACGCCCGATCTGCTGCGTTCGCCG
>JBBQLA010000101.1:0-7540 GCA_038327485.1 Acidimicrobiales bacterium | reverse complement strand
GACCAGGGCACGATCCTCGACAACACCCAGCACTACATCTCGTTGTATGGCCCGCCCACGCGCATCCTGATCGTGGGCGGCGTGGCCGACCATAATGTCGCGCCGGCCACCACCGTCGCCGCCATGGAGGCGACCAAAACTTCGCTCGAAGCGACCGGTGCGCGGGTCACGTTCATCACCGAGCCGAAGTGGTCCGACTACAAGACCGAGCTCGCAGCGCTGAACGCCTGGATCCTGACTCAGCCCGACCACATCGACTGCGCACCGTCGGTCGATTCGACGTACTACGACTCGGGTGACCACATCCACCCGACCGTGGGTGGCTACCAAGTCTTCGCGAACTGTATCGACGCCGCGCTCTGACTTTCGCCGGCGGCTGCCGGCGGTCGGCCGAGGAGCGAGGGGTCGGTAGCCTCCGGGGGTGGAGGGGTTCTCTGTTGTCATCGTGCACTGGAACCAGTCCGAGAAGTGCGCTGAAACCCTCGACTCCTTTCGCCGCCAGGGCGTGACTGTTCGATTCCTGGTGGTGGACAACGGGTCGTCTCTTGTCCATCAACCACGACTCGAGCGGATCGCCTCGGCCCCTGACGTGACCCTGCTTCGGGCCGGCGCCAATCTCGGCTTCGGGCCGGGAGCGAACGTCGGTCTGAGGGCATGGATGGCCGACCGGACGGCGTCGGAGTGGGCCATCGTCGCTCCCCACGACGCCCATCCACTCGACGGATGTCTCGCCACACTGGTGGAGGTGTGTGCGAGCGAGCCCCTTGCCGGGCTCGCCTGCGCTGATGTCGGCGACGGCGAGGTCGGCATGATCGACCCCTACTTCGGCGGATTGTCGCGCCCGGCTCGCCAGAGTGCCGGCTGGGAACCCGCCGACTATCCCCATGGCACCCTCATGGCCCTGCGACTCGCGTGTGTGCAGGAGATCGGCCTGTTCGACGAGCGGTACTTCTCCTACAACGAGGAAGCAGACCTCGGTCGCCGGGCCCGTGCTGCGGGTTGGAAGGTCGGGCTGGTTCACGGCGCCCGTGTCCAGAACACTCACCTGGGCACCTCGGTCGCAGCTGTGGACTACCTGCAACAACGCAACACGTTGCTCATGGTGCGAGAGATGTCGGGCCGCTACCACGCCTTCATCCGGCTGTGCATCAGCCTCCATCAGATCAGCGACGGCCTACGCCACCCTGATCGCCGGCCGCTGGTCTTCGATGCCCAGGCTCGCTTGGCGGGCCTGCGTGACTTCCTGATGGGACGATTCGGCCCGCCGCCCGAGGAGCTGTACCGGCGGTCAGGTGGTCAGAACGCACCCAAGTGAGTCAGACCGGCATCGAGGAAGGCCATCGACTTCGGCGTGGCGAAGTGGTCGACGCCGCGGAGGCTCACGAACTTGGCGTCGGTCAGTCGGTCGAGCAGCGGCTCGGCGGGGCCGGCGAAATCGTCGCTGCCGAGCACCACGAGCGTGTCGGCCGCGATGGCGGCGAGCGCGTCGTCGTCGATGGGTGGTTGCGAGCGCATCACCAGCTGGCGAACCGCCTCGAGGTCGGTTCCCGAAGATTCGGCGAGTCCCTCGAAATGGCGGGCGAGCTGCTCGGGCAACTCGCTGGTCTCACCATGGCGGAACAGGTTTGCGCCCACTCCGGCCAATACGAGCCGGCCGAAACGATGCGGGTCTCGGCACGCCAGCACCAGGCAGACGCGAGCACCGAGCGAGAAGCCGATGGCATCGAGTGGGCCATCGGGCAGTTGCGCGGACACCACGTCCTCGAGGGTCGACCAGTCATCGAGCAGCGGTGCTCTGCCGTGGCCCGGCAGGTCGAGGGCGATGACCTCACGGCCGGCGTCGGTCAACAGGTCGACCCACCCCGTCTCGACCCACGTGCGCTCCGCCGAGGTGGCCAGTCCGTGCAGGAGCAGCACCGGCGGCTGTGTGTGGTCCGGTTGAGTTCGGGACGGCTGAGTCACTTGGTTCCTCCGGAGATACGGCGCAAGAATGTGAGCTGGTTCTCGAGCCAACGGGCCACCACGGGTGCGCCGGCGACGTCGTAGTGCACACCGTCGGGTCGAGGCGTGAGTGGCGCCGAGCCGGGAGCGTCGAGCTGGCTCGAGCACGGAGTGGTCGGGCAGACGAACGCGGCGAGGTCGATCACGGTGGAGACATCGGCGTGCCGCGCTGCCGCGGCGCGGATCAGGTCATTGACGTGACCGAAGCGCGATTCCGACGGCGACCACCACTCGCGCGGGGTACCGGGGACGCGGGCCGATGTCGTGGGTGGTTGAGTGAGCAGGACGACCCGCGCCCCTCTACCGCTGAGCGTGGTGATCACTCGATCGAGGATGGCTGACATCGCCTCGTCCCATTTCGCCGACGCGAAAGTCAGCCGCTGGCCCTCGAGTCGGCGGTCGAACACCTCCCACGACCCCAGCATGGTCACGGCCAGGTCGGGGTCGAAGCGGTTGACATCGCTCGCCCAGTCCTGCGGCCAGTTGGCGCACTTCTTCGACAGTGCCACCACGCCGTCGGTTTGCACGCGTGGGCCCGCGTCCAACTCGCATTCGTAGGTGGCCCGGTTCCACAACACCAGCGGTGCGTCGGCGGGGGGACTGGTCGAACTCCCGTACCAGTACGAGCCGAGCGACCAGCCGACCGAGTCGCCAACCAACAAGACCTTGGGTGCGGCGGGAGTATCGGGAGCGCCCGGGTGCGAGGCGGCCGTGCTGCGGGCCAGATCACGAGCACGAGCGTCGGTGGCGATCGCCGTTCGCAATGACGGCAGCGCGGCGGCACCGGGAATGGATCCGGTTGGTGACGCGTCGAGCCCGAACGTCGCCGCAGTACAGCTCGGACCGCACGCCGTTCCGAGGTCGAGCACGGCGACATCGTCGGGACGGATGGTGGCCAGGCGCGGGGCGACGAAGGCGTACTGCGCCACCGCTCCGGCCTCGTCATGGGTGAACGCATCGGCCGGCGGCAGTGCGAACACCACGGTCGCTCCGACGGCTGCGGCGATGTCGACGAACGCGCTCATCTCATCCGACGCCAACAGCTGTGGCTTGGCGATGTCGACCTGGAAGTTCTCGGTGCGCAAGATCGTGACCTGGGTCAGCGCGAGCCATGATCGGGCGGCCACCACGACGACTTTCGGATGCGATACCGCAATTGCGGCGGGCCACGCAGTGCGCCAGTCGCCGCAGGCTGCTGCGTCGCCGGCGAGGGACGGCATGCGGGCGACGTCGGCAGGGGAGCGGAACGGCCCGCATCGGGAGAAGGTGGCGTCGGTGATCGTGACGGTGCTGTCGCCGGTCCAGCCGGCGGCGAGCGCGGTGCCGAAGCTGTCACCGACCACGAGCACCGACGTGGGTGGTGGCGGAACGGGGATCGGAGGAGCCGTGGTGGTCACCACGGTCGGAGGTGCGGCGTTGCGGTGCTGGTCGGCGGCGAATCGCTCGGCGTCGGATGCCACCGCCCGCGAAGTGGCCATCAACAACGCCACCACCGACACTGCGACCGCCAAGGGCAGCAGGGCCAACCGCCATTTGACGCGCCGGCGGAACATCTCCTCGACCAGCGGGAAGGTGATCACCGACAACACCAGCGTGATGGCGAGGCGAGCCGCAGTGGTGGCACCCCATGACCAGCCGGTGCGGCGTTGCGTGACGATCACGAAGACCGGCCAGTGCCACAGGTACACGCCGTAGGAGATCCGACCGAGCTCGCGCAGCGGTCGGGTCGACAGGAGGCGGGCCACCGGTGAACCGCCCATGACCGCGCTGGCGATGATGACCGCTGCGGTCAGTCCCACGATCAGGAACCCACCTCGGTAGAGCGCCGTGGTCGACACGTCGGTGACGGTCGCCACTCCGAAGGCAATGACCCCGAGGACCGCCGCGGAGTCGAGCCATCTGCGACGGGCGACTCCCCGCTGGCCGCCGGTCCAGGCGCCCCAACGGAGGACCGCCAGGGTCGACCCGATCAGCAGCGACTGCGCCCGTGTATCGGTCCCGAAGTAGATGCGATCCGGCGACGAGCCGGTGAGCGACAGGATCAGCGACGTCGCCGCGGACATCGCCACGCCGACTGCGGCGAGGACCCCGATGCGAGCCTTCGTCGAGCGCCAGGCAGCGTGGGCCCGGACGCTGTCGTTTGCGCTCGCATCGACTCGGCGACCTGCCCGAACGGCGAGCGCGATCAGAATCGGCCACACCAGGTAGTACTGCTCCTCGACCGCCAGCGACCAGGTGTGCGTCAGCGGGGACGGGTTTGCGAACTGCGTGAAGTAGCCGACTCCGGCATGGATCTGCACCCAGTTCGACACGTAGAACAGCGATCCCAAGCCGTCGCGACGGATGGCGCCCAGTTCGTTGGCCGGTGCGCCCACGGCGGCCCACACGATGATCGCTGCGATGACCACCACGAGCAGCGGAACCAGCCGCTGCAACCGCCGTTGCCAGAACGCCCACAGGTTGATGCTGCCGGTGCGACCCACCTCGCCCACCGCGAGCGAGGTGATGAGAAAGCCCGACAGGACGAAGAAGACATCCATCGACAGCCAGCCGCCGGTCGCCCACGGAAATTGTGCGTGGTACGCGACGATCATGGCCACGGCGACGCCGCGCAGGCCGTCGAGAGCCGGTTGGTGTCCGAATCGATCGACGGTGAGCGGCGGCGCGCCGGTGTCCCGAGTCGCAGTCGCGGTCATGGCGTGTGCGGAACCGGTCAGCGCTGACGTCGAGTTGCGTCAGCTGCGAGCACCGAGAACGCCCCGATGGCGGTCTGTTCCCATGTCAACTCGCTGGCCCGCTCCAACGCGCCGCTCTGGAGCCGAGATCGTAGTCCGGGGTCTTCGAGGACTCGGCGGATGGCTCCGACGAGTTCGTCGTCGGTGCTGGCGAGCAGGCCGGACCGGCCCTCGTCGACGGCGTCGGTATGCCCGGCGATGCGGGTGGCCACGCACGGGGTGCCGCATGCCGCTCCCTCGGTGACAGTCATCCCCCATCCCTCACGCACCGAGGTCGACACGACGCACCACGCTTGGCGATACAGCGACACCAGTTCCTCGTCGGACACCCGGCCAGCGAGGCGGATCCATGAGGGGTCGTCGAGCTCGGCGATCTGCGCTTCGAGCAGGTCGCGTTCGTAGCCCTCGCCCACGATCACCAGCCGCAAGTTGGCCACGTCGGCCCGGACCGCCGACGCGACGCGTATGAGCCGGGAGAAGTCCTTCACCGCCACCAGGCGGCCGACGGCCACGATCATCGGCGTGTCGGAGCGTTCTCCACCCGGCGAGAACATGGGGTCGACGCCGGGAGGCACCACGGTCACCCGATCGGGAGAGAAGCCGAGATCGTGGACGAGCTCGCTCTTGGAGGATTCCGACAGCGTCACGATCGGCGTGCGTTTGTAGAAGACCGGAGCGATCCGTTCCTCCAGCAGGACGCCGGCCGCAGCCAGCTTCGGCGGCAGGGTCATGCCCCACATCGGCCCGTGCACGTGGTGCAGCCACACCATGCGAGGCCCCCGCGCCCAGATCGGTGAGAAGAACGGCACACCGTTCCAGATCTCCACGAGGGCATCACTGGGCCCGAGTCGACCGGTGATCTCCGACGTGATGGAACGAGGGAACACGAGATAGCGGCCGGCCTTGCGGATCACGGTGTAGCCGCCGCGCACGCGTCGGGTCGGGCGACCAGGTGCGAAGGAGGTGCGCATGGTCACCTGTAGGCCCGCCTGAGCCCAGATCGCTGCCACGTTGTGGGCGTGCAGCTCGGAGCCGCCGGCCTCGACGTCGTCGAGATCGCGCCACGCCAACATGTGGACGTGCGCGATCCGCGCGTCGGCCGCGAGGTCGCCGAGGGCTTTGATCGTCTGGTCGGAAGCAACGGGATCGGTCATGGCGCGCACCTACACTATGGCGGTGAAGCTGACCGGAGAACGACCGATCGAGGGCCAGACCCCCGATTCACTGCTCGCACTGCACGCCGCCGGCTACCGCGAGGTTCGCGACCGGATGGGCCCGGGAACCTTCCTCGACCTGGGATGTGGCCTGGCCGACGGTACGGCCACCTTCGCTGCGCCCGACCGGCAACTGGTGGGCATCGACTACGACCCCGAGACGGCCGCGGCGGCTCGTGCCGCCAAGATCGACACCGGCCTGGTCACAGCCTGTTCCGACGGTGCTGCGCTGGGGCTGCAGGGAGGAAAGTTCGACTGGGTGTGCTCGTCGCACCTCATCGAGCACTTCGTCGATCCGACCGGCCACGTCCGTGAGGTGGCACGCGTGCTGGCCGACGACGGCACCGCGTTCTTCCTGACGCCGAACGAACCCGCCGACTTCGAAAACCCGTACCACGTCTACTTGTTCGATCCAGAGGACCTGCGACGAATGTTGGAGGAACGCTTCGCCAACGTGTCGGTGCTGGGTCTGGACGCCACGCCGATGGTGAAAGCGGACTTCGAGAAGCGTCGTGCCATGGCCAACAAGTTGCTGCGCCTCGACAAGTTCAACCTGCGACACAAGCTGCCGCGTTCGTGGTTCGTGAACCTGCACGCCTTCGGTCGTCGCGTGGCCTATCGATTCCTGGTCGATGACCAGGTGCAGGGCCACTCCGGCATCACGGCGGACGAGTTCTTCATCACCGAGGAGATCGACGAGACGACCTTGGTGCTGCTGGCGGTGGCGTCCAAGCCTCTTCGCTGAGCCCGGCCGCTCGGCGCCAGCCGCCGCGGAGCGCTTCGACGGTGATCTCCACGCCCAGCAGGATCTCGCTGACCATGGCGAGGGGGTTCACGAGGCTGAACTTCTGAGGCCAATCGAAGTCGTCGGGGTAACCGTTGCGCCACTGCTTGGCGATCACGAACGCGGCCGTGAGTCCGAGTGCGGCGATCGCCAGGAATCGAAGGGCGATCCACCCCCAACGGGTGCGCGTCGCCGCCAACGCGATGGCACCGACCATGATCGCCCACCACGTCGGCGTGACCAGCCCTGCAGTGCCCAGACCGGATGCCAGCGCCACGATGGAGGACGCGACCCACGGGACCGGGGCCCCATAGGCGTCGAAGAACGAGATGGCCACCGGGTCGAGCTCGCGAGCGATTGACGTTGCCGACGGTCGGCGGCGACGGCGCCAGAACGCGAGGGCGAGGCAGATGATGAAGCCGATGCCGGACAGGCCAAGGGCGATCCACACGGTGCCTTGCGGGGTCCAGTCGAGATGCAGAGTTGGGTTGGCGCCCACGACTGCGGGGTCGAGCATCCAGCCATTGGCGTAACCGTTGACCAGGATCGGGGCGCCGAGGTCCTTGCCGTCGACCGTCAGGTGCCAGCCATCGTTGAGGCTCTGGCCGAGCACGAGCCAGGTCGTTCTGGTCAGCTTCGACGCGGTGATCTCGTAGCTCGACCGCGAGGTGCGGGTGGTTCGAATCGGGGCCGCAGTCGCTGGGGCAGTGGTGGTCGAAGCGGTGCCGGATGAGGTGGCCGCCGAGGTGGCTGCGGTGGATTCGAGGGTGACCGCGTCGAGGTCGATGCCAGTGGTGCGTCCGTCG
>JBBQLA010000100.1:0-7562 GCA_038327485.1 Acidimicrobiales bacterium | reverse complement strand
ATTCGACGGTAAGAACCCGGTGAGCTCCTGCTGCAGGATGCCGAGGAGCAATCCGCCGAGCACCGTCTTGGGCAGATTGTTGAGGTTGCCGAACACACAACACGCCAGCGCGGCGACGAGCAGGGTGATGAAGTCCTGATCGACCAGCGCAGCGAACAGCGGAGCGATGAGCACACCGGCGAGGCCGGCCAGCATCGACGACAGCACCCAGGATGCCCGGGCGACACGATCGGGATCGACGCCTTGCAGCGCCACCAGTCGAGGGCTCTCGACCACCGCTCGCATGCGCAGGCCGAGCGCGGATCGGTTGAACAGCAACCACAAGGCGACGCACACGATGATCGTCGACGCGATGGTGGTGATCTGGCCGGCATCCAACACGATGCGCGAGCCCTTGGGCCACAGGAAGTCGTCGGTGCGCCTGGTCGGCCACAGCGGTGGCGGGTTGTACTGGGGCTTGTCACCGAAACCGAAGGCGAGCTTCACGATCTCTGGGATGGCGATCAGCAGGCCGAGGCCGGTGACGAGCTTGGCCAGCGGACTCGACGTTCGCAGGTGGCGGAACAGCCCTCGTTCGAGGGCGATTCCGATCAGCGGTCCGACCACCGCGATGGCCACGACCGCGGCGGGAATGAGCGGCCATTCGTGTTCCTTTCGGAGCACGAAGAACACCGCTGCCGACGCGTAGGCCTGCGCCGAGAACGCCAGGTTGAACACGCCCGAGGTCTTGTAGGTGAGGACGAGCCCCAGCGCGAGGAGCGCGAACACACACCCGACGGGGAGGCCGCGAACCGCGTACTCGAGAAGGTGTCCCATCAGTCGGGAGGGTTGCGTCTATGACTCGTTGGACGACGTGAGCTTTCCCGGCACCGACGAGTCGACGCAGAGGAACGGCTTGCCGGGCTTGGAGAACGAAGGCGTGAACTCGGAGTTCTTGATGACCGAGATGAACGAGCACGGGCGATTGGGATCGCCGAGTTCGGTGTGTGCCGTGGTCCAGTCCACACCGTGGAGCAGGCCGTCGGCGGTGAAGTGGTCCATCGAGTTGATGGCGTCGATGACCTTCTGCCGATCGAAGTTCGGGCCGGCCTTCTTCAGTCCGGCGACGAGGGTCTGGACGTTGAGCCAGCCGGCGATGCCGTTCTCCGACGGCTCGGCACCGGCGGCCTTCGTGGCCTTGAGGTAGTCCTTGAGGCCTTGCGGCTGGTCCTTCTCAGTCAACTCCCACTGGGGGAAGTCGGTGCGGACGAAGCTGCCTTCGAACAGGTCGCCGAACTCCTTGACGAAGTCGTGGTCGTAGCCGTTGGGCAAGTACTGCTTGGCGGTGACCTGTTGCTTCTTCAGCTCCTTGGCCAGGGTCACCACGCCGTTGGTGTCCATGCACGTGGTGATCAGATCGACACCGGCGTCCTTCATTTTCGACACCTGGACGGACAGGTCGGTGGTGCCGTAGGCCAGGGAGTTGTCGAGGAAGGCGACGGTGGCGTCGGCGCTGGCGCCGTACTTGTCGAAGCTGTTCTTGACGCCGACAGCGCAGTCGGCGGACTGGGCAACGTTGTAGGCGAGCACGCCGATCTTGTGCGACTTTGTTTCCTGGGCCAGCCAGGGAAGTGCAGGGCTGGCGCAGTCGAAGCAGAGGTACGAGCCGGACTGGCCGAACAGGTTCTTGCGTGGGTTGGTCGAGTCGCCCGACCACTCGGGGTTGATGGTCCAGCCGAAGGTGGGGACGTTCTGGGCCACCAGGGTGTCGGCGCCGGTGAACAGCAGGGTGGCGATGGGGGCGACAGCGAAGACGTTGTCGCTCGCCAGCATCGATTCGACCTCGGACTTGTTGTTGGCGAGTTTGTCGTCACGCTTGGCGGAGAGCACGAGCTTGCGGCCGTAGATCCCGCCCGCAGCGTTGACCGCGTCGGCGGCGGCTCGGGCACCGACGAAGGAGTCGGCGTACTTTCCGCCCAGCGGATTGGTCACCGACGCCACGCCGCCGATGCGGATCTCGGTATCGGTCACGCCTGGCGCATCGACGGCGACCTTGGTGGTGTCGGTGCCGGCGGCGGGCTTGGCGGTGGTGGTCGTCTCGGTGGTGCCGCCGGCGTTCTTCGAGTTGCCACAGGCACCGGCGACGAACGCGACGACGCTCAGCGCCGCGGCCCCGACGATCAACTTTCGACGGACCTCACGTGTACCAACTCGCATACCCAACCCCCCGGTCGACTTCGGCCGAACCATACCTGACACGAACGTCAGTTGAGCCGCGAAACCGGCGAAGTCTCGGGGCAGAGGATCGTGAGCTGCTCGTCTCAGACAATCGTTCGTGGGCGACACCTGAAGATCACGGCGCACCGGGTCGAGCGGGCCAGACTTGCTGAGTGGACGACCATCTCCGGAACGCGACGGCGGCCGATCTCTCAGAGCTGAGAGCGGTGTATCGGCGTGCATCGCTCTCGAATGGGGGAGACCGGGAGGCTCTCCTCGCTAACCCGCACCACCTCATCTTCGACGGGGATCACCTTGGCGACGAGCGCACCAGAGTGGTCACAGCGCAAGGTCGTGTCGTTGGATTCGCGACCACTCTCGTGAGCGGAACGTGCGCTGAACTCGAGGATCTCTTCGTCGACCCTGATTGGATGCGCCGCGGTGTGGCGCGACGGCTGGTGAGGGATGCCTGTGATTCGGCCCGGGATTCGGGGTGCACGAGGCTCGAGGTGACCGCCAACCCGCACGCATTCGACTTCTACCGCGAGGTCGGCTTCGTCGGGGACACCACGGTTGCGACCGAGCTCGGGAACGGGCTCCGGCTCCACATCGAACTGCTGGAGGGCCCGGAGAAGCGCGGCACCGCCCCAGGCCACGGCGAACATGTGTGATGCCACCTCAGGACAGCAGAGCGTCGATCACGATCTCCGAGAGTGTGTCGGTCAGCTCGGCGGCGGTGGCCCGGAACTGTCCGGTGCCGGCGTAGTAGAGGAGCCGTTCGCACATCGCCACCAGCGACAGAGTCGCGATGGTGGCCGACTGGGGGGCGATCCCGGCACGCGCCGGTATCTGGACCCGTTCCGCCAGCGCTCGGGCGAGTCCCCCCAGCAGCTCGTCGCCCAGTTCGGCGACGGCCCCACCGGTCAGCTCGGACTCGGTCCACACCCGCAGGATCGGTGCCAGCTCCTGGTAGCGCGTGACGAACTCACCGACCCAGCCGCGCAACGCGTCACGACCAGCGGCGTCGTCACGGATCGTGGGTGGAAGCGTGTCGACGAGCGCCGACATCTGGTCGCCTGCGCTCGCGACCAGCGTGGCGAAGAGCGCCTCCTTCGACGGGAAGTACAGGTAGAAGGTGCCGTGGCTGGTTGCTGCCGCCTTCACGATGTCGTCGACCCGGGTGGCGTGGTACCCGTTCGCCGCGAACACCTTGGTACCGGCGGCCAACAATTTGGTGCGGGTCTTCTCGCCCCGCGTCGATGCTGCCGCGACGCCGGTCATGGCCGGTACGGCACGGTCGGCGCCAGCGGTTCGTCCAGGAGCAGCGACGCAGTGCGGTGCGCCAACGACGCCAAGGTCATCGTCGGGTTGTACCCGGCCGACGTGGCGAAAACCGATGAGTCCGCGCACATGAGACCGTCGACATCCCAGAACCGACCCTGCGGATCGACGACCGAGGTCGTCGGATCGGAGCCCATCCGACACGTCCCCATGATGTGGTAGCTGGCGGGCGCCAGGCCCAGAGGACTGTCGACGTGCAGCTCCAGGTCGCGCACCGGCGGCGACGTGGTGGAGAACGCCCAGGTCGCGCCGGCATCGCGCAGGATCGCCTCCATGATCGGGGCGTAGTGATCGGAGGTGACGAGCTCATGGCGGTGCGGCGAATATGTCACTCGACCTGACGGAAGTCCCCAGGCGTCGGTAACGGTCGGATCGAGGTCGATGCGGTTGGAGGCTTGAGCGAGGTCCTCCTGCTGCATCGTGAAGACCCACATCTTTCGTCGCAGCGCCGAGTCGCGCATGGACGCTCCATGATGGGCGCCGGGGCCGTAGGTCTTCGACTCGAGCACTGGTCCGGCCGCGGCGCCGTGTTCGGTGAGTCCGCCGCGCAGCCAGGGCAACCCCGCAGCACGAGCGGCCTGCATCGACGTGTCGTCGCCGTCGATGAAGTCGTCGTGGACGTGGGTGACGCATCGACCTCGCTCCCCGTACAGAGGGAACGGGAATGAGCCGACGCTCATCGTCTGAAAGTGGAACGTCAGGTTGCGGCCGACCAGCCCCGAGCTGTTGGCGAGGTCGTTCAGCAGCAGCAGGCGCGGTGTCTCGAACGCCCCGCAGGCCAACACCACGGTCCCGGCGCGCACCTCACGTTGGACCCGGTCGGCGTCGAGGTAACGCACCCCCGTGGCCCGCTTGCCGTCCGCTGTGGTGGTGATGGTGGTGACGTAGCTCTCCGGTCGGATCTGGCAACGACCCGTCCGCAAGGCCCGGCGCAGCAGCGCCACCGGATCGCCTTTGGCCTCGATGGCGCAACCCATGGCACCGCAGAACCCGCAGTTGTTGCACGCCGGCCGCCCGTCGTACTCGACGGAGTTCACCCCGCTCGGTGCCCGGTACGGGTGGTACCCCGCTCGCTCGCACGCGGCGGCGGAGATCAGCGAGCCGTACATGTCGGCTCCCGGCGGCATGGGGAACGGGCTCGACCGCCACTCGGCGAACGGGTTGGTCTCCTCGCCGGCGACGCCCAGTAGCCGCTCGGTCTCCGCGTAGTACGGCTCGAGTTCGTCGTAGGAGATCGGCCAATCGGCCACGTCGGCTCCCTCGATCGGCCCGAGGTCCGAGGCCAGGTGGAAGTCGCGCTGACGGAAGCGGGGGAGCTTGGCGTCCGCGTGGGTGCCGCCTCCGCCCACCGTCGACGGAAGCGAGTTCACGTGGCCGGTGAGCAGGCGGTCGCCATCGGCCTCGCTGCGGCGGTACGTCCGAGGTTCGGTGAGAGGATCGGGCCCCAGGAAGTGCCGCTCGAAGAACTTCAACTCGTCGTTGCCGAAGCGGCCGAGGCCGGCGAACGGGGGCTCCAACGACAGCAGGTGGTTGCGGCCCTTCTCCAGGACGATCACGGTCCTGCCGTGGGCGGTGGCGACGTCGGCCACCGTCGATCCGCCGGGCCCCGAGCCGACGATCACCAGGTCGCAGTCCAAGTCGGTCATCGTGCTGAGTCCCGAGCCCTCGGAGCAGCAACCGGGATCGCCGCGGGTGAGGAAACCTCGTCGTCGGTCCAGCCCCGAGGTTGGGTGTCACCGTCGAAGCCGATCGCCACCCATCCCGAGCCGTTGCGGTTGCCTCCGTAGACCGGGTCGCCGTACAGCGACTCACAGGCGTGCTCGAAGGCCAGGCGCGCGAACTCGGGGTCGGTGTCGAGTCGGCGACGTTGCTCGTCGACCGGGCTCTCGCAGAAGTCCGCGCCGAGTGCCGCCAACCCGGAGCGGTACTGCTGCTGCCACCCGACCACCGGGCCGTTGAACTCGCGATCGGCCAGGCCGTTCGATCCTTCGATGCGGATTCGCCACCCCAGCTCGTCGAGCGCGCCGAGCGCGAGCCACTGGTCGAACCCGGCCTCGCCGCCCTGGCGACCGGAGAACGGACCGCCGGCGAACAGTCGCGGCGGTTCGAAGCTGAACGCGCCGAGCAGCAGATCCACGTAGTCGGCGGCTCCCGCCTCGCCCGCACCCGGCGAGATCTCGTCGTTCGGCACGAGCACATCCATGACGACGCGCAGGGTGGCATGCTCGGACTCGGTCAGCCAGGCCCCGATGCGGTGCTCCACAGTTCGGTGATCTCCCTCGGCGCCGGTCCGAAACTGACACGAGCGTCAGGGACTGTAGCGGCCGACCGGCAATTAGGTTCGGGGGGTGCCGACCGATCAGCCCGACTACGCGAACAACCGACTTCGTGTTCGACTGATGCTCGCCGGGGTGACGCCCGAGGAGATCGACGCCACCGCCGATGACGACATGCTGAACCTCATCCGTTCCACCGTGCTCTGGGGCGGCGAGCCCCGAATCACTCTGGCGGAAGTGGCGGCGAGGTCGGGCCTCGACATCGAGTTGTGTCGTCGGGCTCGCATGATGTTGGGGCTTCCCGATCCGGGAGACGAGGCGTTGTGTCGGACCGAGGAGGTCGAAGTCTTCACCGGCTTCGCCACCGGCATCGGGGCGTTCGGGGTCGAGCCGGTGCTGGCCTTCACCCGCGTGCTCGGCGCAGCAATGGCATCGGTGGGCGAGGGTGCACTGTCGGTGTTCGCCCGGGCCATGGTCGAGCGGGGTGCTGCCGGCGCCGTCGATGAAGCCGGAGCGCTCGTCGAATCTGCCGAAGCTCCGGCGGTCGTGTCAACCGATCTCCGTACCGACGCGGAGTACCGGCTACTCGCATTCGATGCGCTCACGATGTTCGGCGTGGTGCCGCAGGTGTTGCAGACCGTGTCGAAGCTTCAGTTCGATCAGGTGACCGATCGGCTCAGCGCCAACCCCGGCCAGATCCAGGAGATGTCGGTGGGCTTCGTCGACCTGACCAGCTCGACCCGGGTCGGCGCCGAGCTCGGGGTGCAGGAGATGTCGGAAGCCACATCACGTTTCGAGGAGCGGGCGGTCGAGTTGGCCGTGACATTCGGCGGGCGGGTGGTGAAATTCATTGGTGACGAGGTCATGTACGTCGCTCCCGATCTGCAGGGCGCGGTCGAGGTGGCGCGCGGCCTGTTGTCCCACGTGAGCGACGACCCGGCACTGCGCGGCGCGCGGGCCGGCGTGGCGTACGGCGAGATGCTGGGCCGTGACGGCGACTGGTTCGGCACCACCGTGAACATCGCCGCCCGACTGGTCGAACGGGCCAAGGACGGCGAGATCCTGTGCGCCGGTGAGAGAGCGGAGGCCGTCGAGGGTGTGACCTCACGCACCCGCAAACGCCTCCGTGGCCTCCACGAGCGTATCGAGATATATCGAATTGGCTGAACCGATAGTCGGAATCCCACAAATCACTGGGTTTTCGGCGTCGAAATCCGGCGACAATTGTCACCTCCCTTTCTGGGCCGAACCGTCGTACGATGGACCTCCGATCGAAGCGGCACTGAGCCTGTGCTGCTTCGACTCCCTGGGCCGGTTCAAACCGATCCTCCGCGCTACAACGAAGGTGCACACGTGGCAAACCAACGACCGGATCGTGACGACGAGGACCTCGTTCGTCTCTACCTCAGTGAGATCGGCCGCTATCCCCTCCTGACCAAGGACGGAGAGGTCGAACTCGCCCAGGCCATCGAGGCCGGGGTGGCCGCCAAGGCCGAGCTCGAGGAGACCGGTCGGTCGGTGAGCCCTGCCCGCAAGCGTGAGCTGCGCCGCCTGATCAAGGCCGGCGAAGCCGCCGAGCTGACCTTCGTGCAGTCGAACCTGCGTCTGGTGGTCTCGATCGCCAAGAAGTACCAGGCGTCGAGCCTGCCGCTGCTGGACCTCATCCAGGAAGGCAACCTCGGCCTCATCCACGCCGTCGAGAAGTTCGACTGGCGCAAGGGCTTCAAGTTCTCCACCTACGCCACGTGG
>JBBQLA010000099.1:0-7602 GCA_038327485.1 Acidimicrobiales bacterium | reverse complement strand
GGCCCGGCGAACCGGGTCGGTGGCGCAGAACTCGACCAGCCATCGGTTGTGTGCCCGAGCGCCGGCGAATGCCAACGCAGGATCGGTGATCTGTCCGGCGGCCAGACCGGCGCCGAATGGCGGCGACTCCTGGCCGGTGACCGCGTCACCGTCGGCGAAGATGATCTCGCCCGCAATGCCGTCGGAGTCCATCGCCTTGTCTCGCACCGCCGGGTCGAAGGCGCCACGCAGCCCCTCAGCGTTCTCGCGTTCCCACTTCTCGACGTACTCGCCGTTCATCTCCTCGACCAAGCGACGGTGGTTGTGCCGCTCGATGACCCACTCATCGAACTGCGGATGGAACTTCGAGTCGAGAACGGGGCGGTACTCCTCGACCTGCAGGCCCGCGTGAGTGTCCGAGGACACGATCACGTACGGGGCGTTGCTGGTGTCGACGCCGTCGAGGGGATTGGTCATGGTTGCTCCCGTGAGTTCGTGTCGTTTGGGGCCGGCTCATTCTGTGTTGGCAGATCCGGTCTCTTGTACGGTGTTATAGTGCTCTTGCACACTGTTACAGAAACCGGCCGGGCTGGCAACTAGGTTGAGAAACCGCAATCGTCGAGGGACGCAGGCGCTGACGTGAACACCACCACCACATCCGAGGCGAGCGGAACGGGCCGCCGGGCCGGGCTGGACCGCGAGGACATCGTCGAACGTGCGCTCGACATGGTCGAGCAGGGCGGCGCTGAGGCGCTGACGATGAGAAAGCTGGCCGCGGAGCTCGCTGTCACCACGACGACCATCTACTGGCATGTGGGCGATCGCGATGCGCTGGTGGCGTCGGTCATCGAGCGGGCGGCGCACCGGCAAGCCGAGCTGATGGTCGAGGGTGCGACGGCGCGCGATCGGGTGATGTGCGTGGCCCGGCACGTGTGGCGCAGCGCATTGGCGCACCGCAACGTCACAGCCCTGGCCCACCAGGTGGGCGCAACCTCACTGCTGGAACTGCCCCTCGAGATCGCGTTGACTCGCGAGCTCGACGCGGGTGGCGTGCACGGTGAGGCCGCCCGAGACGGCCTGCGAGCCATCCTCATGTGCGTTGCCGGTTTCCTGGTCGTCGCCTTTCGCTCGGAGGGTCGGGGCACCGGCGGCCAGCGCAATCAGCCCCACGCGCTGTGGGCCGACGTCGACGACGACTCGATCGCTTCGGTCACCCTCGCTGCCATGCGCATCCCGCCCGAGCTCGACACGCTCTTCGAGACGACGGTGCGCGCCGTGGTCGACTCCTTCGTACCAGCAGCAACCGTTACATCACACTGAACCAAAGCGACCAGGAGCATCCCATGAGCGATCCCGTGAACCGACCCGGCGAGATATCGGGTTGGCCGAAGCTGGTGTTGACATATCCGACCGACCCGGCCTGCATCGCCGCACTCCTGCCACCAGGCTTGGAGCCGAGCGGCGAGCCGACCGTCACCATCGGTGTGTACTGCGTGCCGGTGCATGGCGAACCCGAGTACGGCATCAGCACCAAGATCCCAGCGAGTTTCGAAGGGACGAGTGGGCAGTACTCGCTCGGCATCGGCATTGATCAGGAGTCGGCGATCTTCGGGAGCCGCGAGACCAATGGGCAGCCGAAGTTCCCGTGCTCGGTGCGATTCTTCCGTCTCGGTGACCAGGTCCACGCCAGCGCGACTCACCAAGGAACCACGTTCCTCCGCTACCGAGGTGAGGTCATCGGGAACCGCGACCCTGGTTCCGCCGAGATCCACGACAACGAATGGTGGATCAAGGTGTCCAGGGCCGTGGGAGGTGTCGAGGGCGCTTATGACTTCCCGCCCCACGTCGTCCGGGTGCGGACCGCTGGTACCACCACCCACGTCGAGACCCTCGACGGTGAGCTCGAACTGACCGACAGCGCCTGGGACCCACTGACCGAGCGGTTGCCGATCCGCGGACCCGCAATTGCGGAGTTGGTGACCAACCAGTTCACCGCCCGCGAGATCACACTGGCCGGGCCACTCGATCCGGTCGGATTCTGGCCGTTCGCCGACACCATCGGCGGATCGCGCTGGCCGGGCGACCGCGGCGGTCCGCGAGGCGCTCGGTGATGAAGCCAGGCGACGATCCGACCACTGCTGTTCCGGACAAGGCATCAGCGGCGCGTCAGGCGCATGCTCGAGAGATCCCGTTGCACGACCTGCTCGGGCTCGAGTGGACGCGGCCCGAGAAGGGGTCGCGTCACGCGGAGGTTCGAATGCCAGTGCGGCCCGAAGCGTTCGGGTTCACCGCGAACCTGCACGGCGGTGCGGTCGCCACGCTCGTTGACCTGGCGTGCGCACTCGCCGCTGCTCGGGCCACCGACTTCGATCCCGAGGTGGAGTCGCTGGTCACCGCCGACATGCACGTTCGGTATCTCGGGCGACCGGGCACCGACATGGTGTTCGGTCGAGCTGAGGTCGTGCGTATCGGCAGCCAGTTGATCGTGATCGAATGCAAGGTCGTCGACGGCGACGACCACCTCGTCGCCACTGCGGACTTCTCGATGATGCGCGTGCCGTTGCGTCGCCCACTGGCGTCGGGTGTCACGTCGGAGCCGGGCGATCCCGAACTCTGACTCCGCCTGAGCACCGCCTGTTCAAGGGCGAGCGATCGGCGTGTCGAGGATGTCGCCTCCCCAGACCGAGACCGACCACGGCAACCCCGTGCCCTCCAGCATGTCGAGATAGGCCAGCAGCGAGCGTCGAGTCCGTGGGAGACAGAACATCATCGCTCCCTCGCGTGGTCGTTGCGATCTGCCCTGGTGACAAGACAGTCTATGAGAACGTCTTGTCCTTGTGCGACGCTGTCGATAGCGTCACGTGGAGATGATCAATGACCGGAGCGTTATGACCGACACGACACAGGCCGCTGATTCCACGACACCGGGCGAGACCCCCGCCTTGTCTGACGCGTTGCTGAAGATGGTGACCCCCAGAGGGGAGCCCGAGCCTCGAGGTGTCGGCGGACTGAACAGTGCGGTCGCCAACGCGGCTGCCCGCCTGACCTACGAGCTCGACGACCGTCGTGACCCGCCTCCAATCCCCAACGGCTGGTACTCGATCATCTCGAGCGACGAGTTGGCCGTGGGCCAAGTCGAGTGTGTCATCGCAGTAGCCCGAGAACTCGTGGTGTACCGCGACGGGAGTGGTGCAGCGCATGTCATTGCGGCCCATTGCCCGCACATGGGATCGCACCTCGGTGGTGGCACGGTGCGGGGCGACACCATCCAGTGCCCGTACCACGGATGGCGGTTCGGGGCCGACGGTGCGTGCGTCGAGATCCCCTACAGCGAGGCCCGCATCCCGTCGAAGGCCTGCGTGCCCACGTATCCGGTGTGCGAGCAGGACGGGTTCGTGTTCTTCTGGTTCCACGCCGCGGGTCAGCCACCGGCGTACGAGATTCCGCGTCTCTCAGAGTTCGATGACCCGGAATGGTCCGACCCCTATCCGTGGCGTCACGAGTTGACTGCCGCGCTGCAAGAGATGGCTGAGAACAACGTCGACTACGCGCACCTCAAATATGTGCATCGCCGCCAGTACGTTCCCAGCGACACGTCGTGCTTCAGCACCGCGGGCCCGTTCTCGACCGTTGTCGAGTCGCTGCCCGACGGCACCGACTTCGACCGCCACACGTGGGGGCCGGGCATCGCGATATTGCGGGTTCCCAACCTCATGACGGTGTTCACCACCACCACACCGATCGACCGACGGCACTGCCGCCTCGACTGGCACTTCCATTTCGCGAAGAGCGCCGAACCGATGTCGGAGATGATGATCGAGGGCGTGACGGGTGGGTACGGCCTACTGGCCGACGTGCCGATTTGGCGCGACAAGGTCTTCATGGAGCAACCGCTGCTGGTGAAGGCCGACGGAAACATCGCTGAGTTCCGCCGCTGGTATGCCCAGTTCTACGACTGACCATGCCGGTTACCGAACCCACATGGAAGGCCCAACCCGAGGGCCCGGAGTACGACGTGGTGCGTCAACGGCTCGTCGACGCCGCCGAGCATTTGATCCGTGGCGGGGGAGTGGGAGCGCTGCGGCAGGACGCTGTGGCCGCGCACGCCGGGCTCGCCCGATCGTCGGTGTATCGCTACTTCGATTCCAAGGAGGAACTGGTCACCGCAGCGGTGGTCCAGTCGACGTTGCGCATCGGCGCGCGAATCCAGGCGAGGATCGGCACCGACGCCGACCCCGAACAGCTCCTGGTGAAGGGAATCATCGAATCGCTCGAGTCGATGGCTGCGGACCCGCTGCTTCACGCGCTGACCGTGCCCACGTCGAGCCGGGCGATGACCAAGCTGGCCAACAACGCGTTGCGCGAGGGGGTGCGTCCGCTGTTGGAACCGGTGTTCGTCGCCGCAGCTGAGCGCGGCGTCCTGCGGCCGGGAGTGAGCGTCGATGATGCGTTGCGCTGGTTGCAGGTTGTGTCACTCGGGCTGATGCAGGCCCCCAGCGTGGTGGCGGACCTAGATGCCCTCGAGGACTTGTTGCATTTGATGCTGGTTCCGGCCTTGATCGAGGGAGCCAGCTTGAACGAGGGGAGAACCGCTGAGCCCAAGAAGGGCACGCCGTGATCGGGCCAACCTCGACAGAGCGCGCAGGGCGACGGAGATACGACTTGTGCTCTCAGGTCCCGACGTCCTCGCCGATCTGTTCGCTCGGACGGCCGGACGACCCTGAACCCGGTTCCGCTTCAGACGCTGCGGACCTGCAGTTCAGCCAGTGCTGGGAACCCGTCGTCCTGGGTGAGCACGGGAATGTCGAGGGCCATAGCGGTCGCTGCGATCCACGAGTCGTTGACACCCATACGAAGCGCGCGATCGCGAAGGAGCACCCGGAGTTGCGCCCACCGCTCAGCGACGACGGTGTCGATGGGGATGGGATCCAGGGCAAGCGCTGCGGTCAGGGTGCGGAGGCGTCGGTCTCGGGTGCCGAGGTCGCTCGTTGCGAGCACGCCGGCTCGGAGTTCGCCGATCGTGATGATGGAGATGGCCACTTCGTCGGGGAGTGAGCCGGGGTCGAGGGGGCGTCCCATTTCGTTGGCGATGAAGATCGACGTGTCGGCGAGGCCGCGGCTGGTCACAGAGGAAGCTCGTCGGTGGTGTCGGGTGCGAGGGAGTCGAGCACGGCCCGGGTGATCCTGTTGTCGACCTACGACGCCGAGTCGCTCCCGGAGGACGCTGCCAAGTGCGGGGCGGCACATGCCGTCAACAGGGAGAACCTCTCACTAGCGGTGCTGGTCGAGGTCTGGGCCGAGGTTCATCTGCAGGAGTAGCCGACGCATGGTGCCCGCTCGAGTGGTTCGTTTACGCCCGTGTTCGCCGAAGAACATCCTTGGCAGCGAGGTAGCCGCACATCCCGTGGACGCCGCCGCCGGGCGGGGTCGAGGACGAACACATCCACAACCCCTCGACCGGCGTTCGCCAAGGGTGCAGTCCGAGGGTGGGGCGAGCGACGAACTGGCGGAAGTCCGCAACTCCACCGTTGATGTCGCCTCCGATGTAGTTGGTGTCGTGGGCTTCCATCGCCGCGGGCAACATGACGTGCCGATCGGACACGACGTCCCGGAATCCTGGCGCGAACCGTTCGATCTGTGCGTCGATCCGATCGGACACGTCGAGCGTCGAGCCGTTGGGCACATGGCAATAGGCCCAGGCGGTGTGCGTACCGGCCGGCGCGCGAGTCGCATCGAACAGCGTCTGCTGGGCGAGCAGCACGAACGGGCGCTCGGGATGCCGTCCTGCCTGCACCTCGTCCTCGGCGGCCACGATCTCGGCCAGTGTGCCGCCGACGTGCACCGTCGCACTTCGGGCGCAGTCGGGATTGGTCCACGGGATCGGGCCGCTCAGGATCCAGTCGACCTTGCAAACCCCCGGCCCGTACCGGAACTTCTCGAGTGTCCGGCGATAACGGTCCGGCAGCCGATGGCCGGCCATGGCGATGACCTGACGGGGGGTGACGTCAAGCATGGTCACCGGCGCCGCCGGGAGTTCCGCCAGCGAAGTGACGCGGCGATCGCATTCGACGGTGCCGCCCAGCGATTCGAGCAGCGACACCAAAGCGTCAGCGATCGCCTGTGACCCACCGGCCGCCATTGGCCAACCGACCAGGTGGCCCAAGACGCCGAGCATCATGCCGTACCCGGCGGTCACGGGTGATCGCAATGACAGGATCGAATGGCCGGCGAGTCCGGCGAACAGGCCCCGTGCTTCATCGGTCGAGAATCGCCGCCGGGCCAGCCGGTCGGCAGAGCCGATCCCGGCGACCCCGTAGCGAGCCAAAGCGATCGGGTGTCGCGGGGGCACGGTCAGCGGGGAGAGCAGGCCATCGGTGAGGTCGAAGCCGGAGTCGACGAGGGGACCGAACAGACGGCGATACGCGTCGGCGTCCGCTCCGAGGCCAGCTGCTGTCTCGTCGACCGACCGGTGCAACAATGCAACGCGCCCGTCGTCGAGGGGATGAGCGAGCGGGACATCCGGTTGCACCCAACGAAGGCCGTGTGTTTCCAACGGCAGGTTCCGCAGGGCTGGTGACCCGAGCCCCAGCGGATGGATCGCCGAGCACACGTCGTGAACGATGCCTGGCTGCATCAGTTCCACTGACCGGGTGCCGCCACCGGGCCGATCAGCCGCCTCCACGACCAGCACGCGTCGTCCGGCTTGAGCGAGCGTGATCGCCGCGACCAACCCATTGGGACCAGCACCTACCACCACCGCATCGAGTTCCGCCACGACTCCATGAGACTCGACATTGCTGCGGCGCACAAGGACACAGACCGCTGAGACGAGGGGATGCCAGCACCCCGGCCCCGACACCGGGTGGCGCCGTTGGCGCCAAGGGCTGTCCTCGGTACGGTCGAGTCGAGCGCGGCGGGGAAGCGATCGGCCCGTGAGGAGCACTGGTCACCGCTGTCGAGACAACTCTTGAGCGGCAGATCGCTGGCCACATCATGCGCGGCGACGAGAAGGTGTCGTTTCGCCGACCCACGTCGGGTGACACCCTGACGACCGAGGGGGTTGCGGTGGTGCGGGCGGATCGGACGACGCATCAGACGACGAATTGATGCTGGTGTCCATCAGCGAGGACCACCGTCGGGAGGATGATCAAGGGCGACGAACGTCATCCCTCTAGGAGAGTATCGTTCGTCTTCAAGTTGGCCGTCTGGACACCGATGTGGGGTCGCTTGCGGGCTTGAGAGGGCGTGGGTCGATGTTCGAGATCGGATGGGGACTGGCTGAGATCGACGTGTCGGCGCAGGGCTACGCGATGAACGGTTACGGGATGTCGAATCACCAGGCACGCGAAACGCGAACGCCGCTGTTCGCTCGGGCATTGGTCATCGGTGGCGAATCCCAACGACGGGTAGTGCTGTGTTGCCTCGACATGGCCGTGGTCACCCACGCGATGCGCGAGGCGGCCTGCCGATCCCTTGCGGCCTTGATGGGTGACCAGTTCTGGAGCGAAGGTTTCGTGCTGATGTGTACCCACACACATTCGAGCCCTGGCGGGTGCGGGCATGAAGCGATGTACAACTTTGTGACTCCCGGGTTCGTGCAGGAGCACCTCGACGCGGTCGTCG
>JBBQLA010000098.1:0-7625 GCA_038327485.1 Acidimicrobiales bacterium | reverse complement strand
CAATTGCTCGAGGTGAGCCACCAGATCTGGGCGCACCCCGAGCTCTGCTATGAGGAGCATTTCGCCCACGGGCTGCTCAGCGATGCCATCAGCGAGGCCGGTCTCGAGGTGGAGCGGGGTGCCTACGGCCTCGACACGGCGTTTCGTGCCGTGGCCGGCGGTGGGAGCGGACCGACCATCGTCATCTGCTGTGAGTACGACGCGCTGCCCGAGATCGGCCACGCCTGCGGCCACAACATCATTGCCGCGGCAGGGCTGGGCGCCGGATTGGCCGCAGCGGCAGTGGCCGAAGCCCTGGACGGGACGGTGGTGATCCTGGGCACGCCGGCCGAGGAGGGCGGTGGCGGCAAGATCCTCATGATCGAGCGAGGTGCACTCGACGGTGTCGATGCGGCGATGATGGTCCACCCGGCGGACCAGGACCTCGACTCCTTCCATGCCATTGCCAATCACGAGCTGCACTGCGAGTTCCACGGCAAGGCAGCGCACGCGGCGGCGGCGCCGCATCTCGGTCGCAACGCGCTCGATGCGGCAGTCGCCGCCTACACCAACGTCGCCATGCTCCGTCAGCACATCAGGTCGAACGAGCGCGTCCACGGGATCTTCACCAATGGTGGTGACAAGGCCAACATCGTTCCGCATCGGGCATCGATGGCCTGGTACGTCCGATCGGGCACCGCTGCCAGTCTGGCGGAGCTGGAACCCCGCTTCCTGGCCTGCCTCGAAGCTGGCGCCCTGGCCGCCGGGGTCGAGGTGACCAGCGAATGGGTGTCCGCCGCGTACGACGATTTGGTGGTGGTTCCGAGTTTCGCCGAACGGTACTCCGCCAACCTTGCCACCCGTGGACGCACCATGACACCGTGGACCAACCGGATGGACCTGATGGGCTCGACCGACATGGGCAACGTGAGCCACGTGGTGCCGTCGATCCATCCCATGATCGCGGTGGCGCCGACAGGCATCGCCATACACACTCGCGAATTCACCGAGCACGCCCGCGGCCCCGCCGGGGACCGAGCCGTGATCGATGGCGCGGTCGCCATGGCCCGCACAGTGGTGGACCTGTGGTGCGACGCGGCCCTGCTGGAGCAGATCACCGTGGAGTTCGCCCGCCACCCCTAGTCTCGACGCCGTGGCCCCCTCTGTCGCTGGAACCCCATACGTTGCCGAAGAATTCACGTTGGACGAGCGGAGCATCCTGCGCCGCTACTTCACCAACCTCGATGGTCCGACCTTCGCGCTGGTGAATCTGCCCGAGGTGGTGAAAGGCGCCCTTTTCGCCCGCTATTCGCGCTCGGCCAAATCGCTCAAGCGGCTGTTCCTCGACGAGTTCGTGTCGGATCTCGACGTCGCAGGAGACGTGACGGTCGATGCGACGGTCGGGCTCGATCGGGCCGAGGCGCTCTACGAGAAGGTCTTCCTGGAGTACGGCGATGACTCGGTGGCACAGCTGGGTGGCGTGCACCTGGCGTGTGAGCAGTCGTCGAACGTGTTGACCAAGATCCTCGAGTGGGGGCGGCTGATGTCGTACCTCGAGCAGTCCACTCGCTACATCGCCTACGACACCCGGCTGGGCGGCCGATATCGCTACTACCGCGATCCGCAGCTGCTCGCGTCGCCGTTCGGCGCACGTTACGTCGGCGACATGGACGAGATGTTCGACATCTACTCCGCGCTGTTGCCGCAGCTCGGCGATCACTATCGGTCGATCATCCCCAAGGACTCGTCCGACAGCGACTTCATCTACCGCCAAGCCATCCGTGCCAAGGCCTTCGACGCGCTCCGCGGACTGCTGCCAGCGGCATCGTTGTCCAACGTCGGGATCTACGGCACCGGCCAAGGGTTCGAGCAGTTGCTCCTGCGCATGCGGGCGTCTGAGCTCCCCGAAGCCCGCGAGTACTCCGACCTGATGCTCGTCGAGCTGCGCAAGGTCATTCCGTCGTTCCTCAAGCGGGTCGACATGGCCGACCGGGGTCAGAAGTGGACCGATTACCTCGGAACGACCCGGCGCGAGATGAGCGAACTGACCCGGCAGCTGCTGTCGGCCGGCGATGCCGAGACCGGCGCCGGCGACCCCAAGGTCACCCTGGTCGACTTCGATCCCGACGGCGAGATCAAGACCATTGCCGCCATGCTCTACCAGTACAGCCACCTTCCCGAACCCGAAATCGAGCAGCGGGTGGCGTCGATGTCGATCGAGGATCGCATCTCGGTCATCCGGACCTACGTCGGAGACCGCAGCAATCGCCGTCACAAACCGGGTCGTGCGCTGGAGCGCACGAGCTACCGGTTCGACGTGCTGAGCGACTATGGGGCCTTCCGGGACCTGCAGCGTCATCGCCTGCTGACCATCGAATGGCAGGACCTGTCGCCCCGTCACGGATTCATTCGGCCCGAAGCCGTTGCCGACGCGGGCGGCATGGAGGCTTATGACCGGGCGATGGACTTGTCCGCCCGATTGTGGACCGATCTGACCGAGCAGTTCCCGGCTCAGGCCCCCTACGCCGTTTCGTTGGCTTACCGCATTCGATACTCGATGCAGATGAATGCTCGCGAGGCCATGCACCTGATCGAGTTGCGATCGTCCCCGCAGGGTCACCCGAGCTACCGCACCGTCGCTCAGGACATGCACCACCTGATCGGAGACGTGGCCGGACATCGGGCCATCGCCGAGATGATGCGGTTCGTCGATCATTCTGACGAGGCCGACCTCGAACGCCTGGCGGCCGAACGCCGAGCGGAAGAGAAGCGCAACACCGCAGCCGCAGGAACCTGAGGTCGAGTGGCGCGACCCCCGTGGGCGATCTGTCTATGATGCCCCGCGCGTGCGGCAGGGTGGCCGTACTGAGCGATCGAGGAACCAGTGAGCGACGTAGAAGATTTCGAAGACGAAGTGCCAGACGAGGAGTTCGACGTCGAGGATGACGACGACGACGTTGAACTCGAGATCGACGCGGATGACGACGACCTTCCGGTTACCGAGGAGGAGGTCGTCGATGACGTCGAGGACGAGGTCGAGGACGTCGAGGTTCCGGCTCGCCGCAAGAAGGCCGCCGTCGTCGCCGAGGAAGAGGAAGACGACGAGGAGGAGGCCGACCCCGACGACGTCGAGGCCGACCTCGATACGATCCTCAAGGATCGCATCGCTTCGGGCGACGACCTCGATGACGAGGAAGAAGAAGAGGTCCCGGACCGCAACGACCCTGATGTCTCAGATGGAGTTGCGGCCAAGAAGGAAGGCGAGTTCACCTGTACCGGGTGCTACATGATCGTCCACCCGCGCCAGTTCGGCCGTCGCGACGCCATGGTCTGCCCCGAGGGGTACGACCCGTGCCCGGCCATGAAGGTCGTCGCCAAGATGCGCTGATGTGCGCAGAGCACGTTGACGATGTGCTCTTGGCACGTTCGTGGGGCAAGCTGACGCCTATGTCTGAATCTTCCCCCTTCGATTCTCTGATCGCCGCTGCCTCCGAGCTTGTCGGCGAGTTGTCCTCGGCGCTGCCGCGTCTGCTCGAGCGAAGCAAGGATCAGCTTGCCATCGTGGTCGCTCTGGCGGAGAAGCTGCCGTGCGTCGATCTCGGCGGCGGCTCCGCCGAGCCGTGCGCCACTGACCGCGCCGCGACGCCGAGCCCGGTCGCAGCCATCACGTCGGCACCATCCGCAGTCGCTGCCGCCAGGAAGGTCGTTGCCGACTCTCCGTCGAAGAAGGCTCCGGCCAAGAAGGTTGTGGCGAAGAAGGCTCCGGCCAAGAAGGTGGTGGCGAAGAAGGCTCCGGCCAAGAAGGCTCCGGCCAAGAAGGTTGTGGCGAAGAAGGCAGCGCCCGCTGCGCCGGCGTCCAACCCGCTGGGGTTGTCGTCGTACGACTCGCTGGCCGCTAGCCAGGTCATTCCTCGTCTGGACGCGCTCAGCACTGCAGAGCTCGAAGCGGTGCGTGCCCACGAGTCCGCCGGGCGGAACCGTCGCACGATTCTCAACCGGGTCGCTCAGCTCCAGCGGGGCTGAGCATGATCGGCGCTCGTCCGGCCGGGCCCGCCGATCGTTCGGCCATCGTCGGGCTGGCTCAACTGGCCCGCTCCACCGTCGCTGATCAGCGCGGCGGTGCGTCGCTGCTGAGCACGTCGGTCCCGGCTGCACAGGCCCACGACCACGCCACGTCGGTCTGGTGCGGCCTGATCGGCGATGTGGTCGTCGGCTACGGCCTGGTCACAATCCACTCCACGAGGGCCGAGATCACCGAGTTCTTCGTGGAGCCCGACGCCCGCGGAGTGGGTGTCGGGGACGCGCTGTTGTCGGCGATCACGTCGTGGTCTGAGGCCGCCGGCTGCACAGATCTCGACGCGTCGGCGTTGCCGGGCGATCGGGCGACCAAGAATTTCTTCGAGGCGCATCGCATGACGTCGAGGTTGCTGGTGGTGAGCCGGCGTCTGGCCGGAGCACACGATGCCTGAGTTGTGTGTTGGGGCCGTGGCGGTCCGCGACGATGCACTGCTCATGATCCGGCGAGGACGACGGCCGGGTCTCGGACGCTGGTCGTTGCCCGGGGGTCGCCTGGAACAGGGCGAGACCGTGGCCGAGGCGGTCTTGCGCGAGCTGAGCGAGGAAACCGGTCTGAAGGGTCTGTGCGGTCCGTTGCTGGGTTGGATCGAACTGCTGGGCGACGACCCGACCGAGGACCACTTCATCGTGCTCGACTTCATCGTGACCATCGTCGATGACGACGACCCGCGTGCGGGCGACGATGCATCAGAGGTGGCGTGGGTCCCGATCTGGCAGGTGCCGGAGCTGGATCTCACCGACGGACTGGCCGAGTTCCTCGCCGATCACGAGATCATCGAGCTGCTGGCCTGATGGGCCGTCGCCTGAGGGCGGTGGCCTCAGCGACCTTTCCACTCGGGTGCGCGCTTCTCGATGAAGGCGTTGAGCCCCTCGCTGAAGTCCTCGGTGCCGAACATCTTGATGATGCCGTCCCCCGACAGCTTCCAGCCGATCTCATCTGGTTGATCGGTGGCCTCGATCACGATCTTGCGGCTCTCGCGCACGGCGAGCGGTGCCGCCTCGGCGATCTGAGCGGCCAAGGCCAGCGCACCGTCGAGCGCGCCGCCTTCCTCGGTCAGGTGGTTGACCAGGCCGAAGTGGTACGCCCGCTCGGCCGGGAAGTCGAGGCGGCCGGTGAGGGCGAGCTCCATGGCGATGTTGCGCGGGATCTTGCGGGGGAGGCGGAACAGGCCACCGGCGGCAGCGACCAGGTTGCGCTTCACCTCGGGGATGCCGAACACAGCGGTCTTGGAGGCGACGACCATGTCGCAGGCCAGCACGAGCTCGGTGCCACCGGCGAGGGCCGGGCCGTCGACCGCAGCGATGAGCGGCTTGGTCCGCTCACGCTGTACCAGGCCACCGAAGCCGCCCTTGGCCGTACTCATGCCGCCGGGGTCCACGCTCATCTGCTTGAGGTCCGCTCCGGCGCAAAAGATGTAGCCCTTCTCGGTCTTGGCGCCGGTCAGGATGCCGACCCACACCTCGTCGTCGGCTTCGATCTGGTCGATGGCGTCTTCGATGCCCTGAGCGACGTCAGTGTTGACCGCATTGCGGGCCGCCGGCCGATTGATCGTAATGATGCCGATGTTGCCGTGTTTGGTGTACTCGATCATGCCGCCACCATATGGCGAGTTGACCGATCGGTCTAGTTTCGCCAGCCGTAGGGTGCTCGACGTGACAACGACAGTGATCTTCGACCTGGATGGCACGCTGATCGACTCCGATGCGGCGCTGGTGGCACCGTTCGTGGCGCTCGGACTGAGCGAGGACGAGATCACCTTCGGACATCCGATCGAGGAGTTCTGTGCCGAGTTGGGCATCTCCGTGGAACGCTATGTGGAGCTCTACGACGTGGGTGTGGTGCAGCCCTATCCCGGGGTCGAAGCCATGCTGGAGGTGCTGGACGCCTGGTCGGTCTGTTCCAACAAGCATCCGGTTTCAGGACAGGCCGAACTCGACCGCTTGGGATGGACGCCACAGGTGGTGCTGTTCTCCGACTCGTTCGGCGGCGGCCCGAAAAGGCTGGCTCCGGTGATCGAACGGCTCGGGGTGCAACGCTCAGAAGTGCTGTTCGTCGGCGACACCGCGCATGATCGCCAGTGTGCCGCTGACGCCCGGGTGGCGTTCGCCTGGGCCGGGTGGAATCCCCGGACCCAGGAGGGATCGCCCCAGGGGACGGTCCTGTCAGTCCCCGGCGACCTGCTCAGCCTCATCGGCTGAGGCCGCAGCCGCCGGCTCGGGCTCGGGAGTTGCTTCGGGCTCGGGAGTTGCTTCGACGGACTCCGGCGCAGTCTCGACCGATATCTCGGCGTCGACTGGCTTGTCGGTATCGACTGGCCTCTCGGTGTCGACCGCGACCGGCGGCGGGGTCTCGGACTTGGCGGGGGGCGGCGGGACCTTGCCGCCACCAGTCGCCTTGGTGGTCGGACGACGACGCGGGCGCTTCGGAGCCGATGCCGGGTCGATGCCGAACTGCTCGGCGATCTGCGGCAGGCGTCCTGCGACGGTAGTGACCGTCTCCTTGAGCGCATCGGACGGTGCCTCTGGGATCGAGGCGGCGCGAACAGCCAGTCGAACCGGCGAGAACGTCAGCGCGTCGAGGACCGTGGCCCAGCGGTCAGCGAACGTGTCGGAGGTGAGCGACGCCGCCGAGGCCGCCACGAGGCGGTCGGACAGCTCCTTGGGCAGCGGAGCGCCGGCCTTGGGGGGACGCGAGCTCACTCGCAGCGCCCGGACCACACGGTCGGCGTCGAGCAGCATGGTGATCTCCTCGAGCCACGAGTTGTGCTCGGACTCGACGCGGGTGGCGAGCCCGTCGACCAGCGACGTGCGGAGCTGGTTCATTTCCTCGTCGCGGGCAACCGACTCGGCCGCCACGACGATCGAACGCAGATCACGCAGGTCGACCTCGTCGAGGATCGCCACTGCGGCGACAGCGCGGTCATGCCATTCAGCGGCACGCAGGCGGGGGAGCAGCTTCTCGGCCAACGCGACGAGTTCATCGCCCTGGATCTCAGGCAGGCCCTGCGCCTTGCTGGACGTGTTCTGGGTGTCGATGGCCTGGCGAACGGCAGGGATGCCACCCTGCAGCGCCTGCTCGGCGATGGGGCGTTCCTCGGGCGCCAGGGACTCCAAGACCGCGCTGCGGTGCACCCGCAGCGGGCGGACGCGCTTGGGCTTCGGGCGTTCTGGCAGGTCGGGCAGTGCCGGACGCTGGGTGCGGGGACGACGGTCGCCGCCTCCTTCGGGGCGCGGGCCCCGAGTGGTGCCGTCGGAGCGACCACGGCTGTCTCCGGTTGGACGGGCACCGCGATCACGGTCGCGTCCGTCACGGCCACCACCAGGGCGGTCACCACGATCGGGCCGGTCACCCCGGTCTCGACGGTTGCCGCCGCCCTTGCCCTTGGGGGCGAGTTGGGTGGACACGAACTCGGTCGGGTCGGGACGGTCGTTCAGCTTGATCCGTTCGAACTTGTCGGTGCGGACGCGCCCGCCGGACAGCACGGAGGTGATCTCGATCCCGTCGATCAGGACATCGGCCTCGACCTTGAGGAGATCACCGACCTTGGCGCTCTCGGGGATCAGTTCGG
>JBBQLA010000097.1:0-7645 GCA_038327485.1 Acidimicrobiales bacterium | reverse complement strand
GCCGAGTTCCTGGGCGGAGCGTCCGCAACCCGCGAGTTCCTCGATCGCTGGCGTTCCCCGGGCGATCTGCGGACCAAGCAGTGGGAAGAGAAGTTCGGTCAGACCAACTACGAAGCGCTCGCCGCCCAGGCGTGGGACGACGCGGTGAAGGCGGCCGGCATCACTACCGACGAGGTCGACCTGGTCGTCGTGGCCACCATGCACGGTCGCGCCGGCGGAGTGGTGGCCAAGAAGCTCGGCCGTCCCGTCGCCGACGACTTCGCCAACACGCTCGGACGGACCGGATCGTCGCAACCCGCCCTACTGTTGACCTCGGTGCTCGAGACGGCGTCGAGCGGACAGATCGTGGCGCTGATCTCGTTGGCCGATGGCGCCGATGTGTTGTTGTTTCGAGCCACCGGAGCGGGCGTCACCGCAGGCGCCGGGCGTTCCATCGCCCAGCAACTCGAGGGCGGCAACGACACCCTTCCGTACTCGAAGTATCTGGCCTGGCGTGGCGTCATGTCGCCCGAACCGGCCCGACGTCCCGAACCGGCTCGAGTGTCGGCCGCAGCCGCCGGACGCAGCGTCGACTGGAAGTATGGCTTCGTCGGGTCGCGCGATCGCGAGTCGCAGGCGTTGCACCTCCCGCCGGCACGGGTCAGTCGTGACGGCGGCAACGTCGACGACATGGAACCGGCACCGATGGCCGCTGCGGTCGGCTCGGTGACCACGTTCACCATCGACCGCATGGCGTACTCGCCGAGCCCGCCAGTCATCTTCGCCATCGTCGACTTCGACGGCGGAGGACGCCTCCCGATCGAATTGACCGACACGATCCCCGACGCCGTCGAGGTGGGCACCCGGGTCGAGATGACCTTCCGGAGGCTCAACGCCTCCGACGGCATCACCAACTACTTCTGGAAGGCACGGCCGATCCGATGAGCAGTCACGGCATCAAGGACCAAGTCGCCATCATCGGGATGGGTTGCACCCCGTTCCGCGAGCACTGGGACAAGGGCGTCGACGACCTGTTGGTCGACGCCGCCGAAGAGACCTACGCGTCGGCCGGCATCGGCAAGGACGACATCGATGCCTACTGGCTGGGCACCGCCCAATCGGGCATGAGCGGGGTGACGTTGGCGGCACCGTTGAAGTTGCAGCGCAAGCCGGTCACCCGGGTCGAGAACTACTGCGCCACCGGCTCCGAAGCGCTGCGACAGGCCTGTTACGCAGTGGCCTGTGGCGCCTACGACACTGCCATGGCCATCGGTGTGGAGAAGGTCAAGGACTCGGGGTTCCAAGGGCTGAACGCCTTCCCCATTCCGAACGACGGCACCAACCGCACGTTGACCGCGGCGGCCATGTTCAGCCTGGTGGCGCCCGCGTACGCCGAGAAATACGGCGTCGACATCGACACGTTGCGCCGCACGCTCGCCCGCATTGCGTCGAAGAACCACTTCAACGGGGCCCGCAACCCTCGGGCGCAGTTCCGCCGCGAGATGGACGTCGACGCCATCTGCGCCATGCCCGATCTGGCCGGTCGGCTGTCGGTGATGGACTGCGCGGGGGTGGCCGACGGATCGGCCGCCGCCATCGTGTGTCGGGCCGAGGACGCCCACAAGTACACCGACAAGCCGCTCTACGTGAAGGCGCTGTCGATGGTGGCCGGCAATGGCGCGGCGCTGATGGACCCGGACTACGACTACACAACGTTCGCCGAGTGCAAGTGGGCGGCGGACGACGCCTACGCGCAGGCCGGCATCACCGATCCTCGTTCGCAGTTGGCGATGGCCGAGGTGCACGACTGTTTCACCCCGACCGAGCTGGTGTTGATGGAAGACCTGGGCTTCTCGAAGCGTGGCGAGGCCTGGCGCGACATCGAGGCCGGCATCTATGACCTCGGTGGCGAACTGCCGATCAACCCCGACGGCGGACTCAAGTCGTTCGGTCATCCTGTCGGCGCCAGCGGGCTGCGCATGCTGTTCGAGTGCTGGCTGCAGCTCCGGGGCGAGGCTCCCGAGGACCGACGGATCGCCACCGCTGACCGCGGGCTGGCGCTGACCCACAATCTCGGCGGCTACCCCGGCGAGATGGTCAGCTTCGTGGGTATCTGGGGCAACCAGCTCGGCTGAGTCTCGTCCGCATTCGGTCGATCAAGCGGCGCAGGAGCCGCATCGTCCCAGCAGGTCGAGGCGGTGATGCTCGACGACGAAGCCGTGCGACGCCGCCTCATCGCCGAGGGTGGCGTCGATCTGTGATTCGAGGGCCGCTGGCACGGTGAAGTCGGTGACGACGCCGCACACCGTGCAGATGAGGTGATGGTGGTGGCGGGTGAGATCCTCGGCCAGCTCGAAGTGAGCGTGCTCCTCGGCGGTCACGATGCGATGAACCACGCCCGCGGCGATGAGCTCGCCCAGGTTGCGGTAGGCGGAGCTCTGGGCCAGTGAGGCGTCGAGGACCAGGATCTGCGGGAGCATCAGCGGCCGATCGGCCTGGATGAGCACTTCGACCAGGGCCCGGCGCGACGACGTGTAGCGCAGCTTGGCGCCCGACAGACGCTGCGCCGCGACGGTGTGCAGCTCGTCAGTCATTGCGGCAACCTAGCTGAGAAACCTGTTGCTGAGAATGAGTGGGAATCGGGCGGGCGGTAGCGTGCGCCGCATGACCGACGAACTGGTTCTGCTGGAACGACGCGACGACGGGATCGCCACGATCACGCTGGCCCACGGCAAGGTGAACGCGCTGTCGACCGAGGTATTGGGCCAACTCGGCGCTCACGCTGCCGCGCTCACGGCAGACCCGCCAGGGGTGGTCGTGGTCACCGGTGGCCCGAAACTGTTCGCGGCCGGCGCCGACATCGCCCAGTTCGCCGCCAACCCTGATCCCGAGGCGTTCGAGGTCGCTGCTCCCGATCGGGTCTGCGAGGTGGGCGGCGCGTTCCTCGATGCGCTCAACGCGGTGGCGGCGATCCCGTCCGTCACGATCGCCTCGATCAGCGGATTCGCGTTGGGTGGCGGATGCGAGCTGGCGCTGGCGTGTGATCTGCGCATCGCCTCGACCAGAGCGAAGTTGGGCCAGCCGGAGATCCTGCTGGGGATCATCCCCGGCGGCGGTGGGACGCAACGCCTCGCTCGGCTGGTGGGCCCGGCACGGGCCAAGGACCTGATCTTCAGCGGCCGACAGCTCTCCGGCGCCGAGGCGCTCGACATCGGCCTCGTCGACCGGGTCGTCGATCCCGACGAGCTCGAGGGGGCCACTTATCGCTGGGCCGCCGAGTTCGCCGCCGGACCGCGCCGCGCCCTGGCGCTGGCCAAGTCAGCGATCGACGGCGGGCTGGAAGGCTCCCTCGGCGACGGACTTCGTCTCGAGCAGGACCGGTTCGTGTCGAGCTTCGCCACTCCCGATGCCACTGCCGGCATCTCGAGCTTCCTGCGCAGCGGTCCGGGCAAGGCCGACTTCTCGAGCTGAGGGGCGCCCAGCGCGCCGGGCGTCCGCCGGTGATGTCTGCGAGAGTCAGTCCCGTGAAGGTGACCGAGTTGGATCATGTGGTGCTCGTCGTGTCCGACATCGAGGCGTCGGTGCGCTGGTACCAGGAGTTGCTGGGATGTGGGGTCGAGCGGCTGGACGAATGGCGGCGGCACGAAGCGCCATTCGTGTCGCTGCGGATCACCCCGACCACGATCATCGATCTGTTCGCGGGGGAGGCGCCGCCTGGGACCGGGATCGATCACGTGGCGTTGGTCGTCGACGAGGTCGACCTCACAGAGTTCGCTGCCACCACGGACCTGGTGATCGAGAGCGGACCGAGGGGTCTCTTCGGCGCTCGAGGTCAAGGGCTCGGCGTCTACCTGCGTGATCCCGACCACAACCTCATCGAGCTGCGCACCTACTCGTGACGCTCACCCGCTCTGGTCACTTCGTGATGGTGACCGTCCAGGGGAGTGGGCCGGCTCCGACATCGTCGAGGCACGCCGCTGTGACGGTCAGTTCGATCTGCCCCGCAGCGGGCGGAGTGAAACGACGAGACACTGCACCGGTCGATTCAGTTCCGGTGATGGCGCCGAATGCGGCGTCGCCGTGCCGTGCCATCCATGCGTTGAACGAGCAGCCGATGCCGCGACCCAGCCGCAGTCCACCGGGGTCGCCCCAGATGACATCCAGGGTGAAGCCGGATCCGGGGGCGTCGAAGATCATCAGTCCTGGGCCGGCGCCGGATCGATCGAGGATCGGGCGCCGCACCGTGGCCGGGTCGTCGTGACTCAGAAATCTGGCCCCGAGCGCGGCGGCTACGACGATCACCAGCACGATCGCCCACCGTCCACGCCCGATCCGCCGGGCCGAGGCGTCAGGTCGCAGAGAGCGCTCGGCGCGCGATCGCGCCATAGAAGTCCGCCGAGGAGCTGCCGTCGTGAGCGGCATCGACCGAGACCCCGAGGCGGTCCAGCGCGGCGCGGACCAGGGGATCGTTCTTCCGGCCGAGCAACGCGAGACCTTCGAGTACCACCTGAGCAGCGGCCCGGTCGAGCACGACGTCGACCGGTGCCGAGGAGCAGAGGTCGATCAGGCGCGCGGCCTCCGACGCGATGGCCTCGTCCAGGAGGTCGGCCCTGCTGGGGAAGTGGACGTACACCGCGCCGCTCGTGAAACCGGCGAGGCGTGCGATGTCGTGCACCCGGGCGGAGTAGCCGTTCTCGATGAAGGCGGCCAACGCGGCGGCGACCAGTCGCTCACGTGTCCCCAGTCCCGAGGAGTCCTGTTCGAAGGGGTTGGCAGTGGGTGCAGTTCGGGAGAGTTCAGAGTTCACAGTTTCATCACCAAGGGGAGTGGTCGTCGGGACAACGCTACGCCCAGGCGTCGTTCGCAGCGACGTCGACGCCGATCTCCGCCTAGATTCTCAGCGAGTGATCAGCCGCGTCGGTCGCCGCGAGTGAACCGAGGCACCGACCATGAGCACCGATGGCCCAGGATCGGGATCGAGTTCCCACGATGGACCCGGTCCGCGAGGCGTGTGGTGGGAGCCGGTCACCGGGTTGATCGACGCCCTGCAGGGCCTCGAGATGGTGGCGCGAGGCTATTCGGCGGAACTCGAGGAGCTGCTGGTGAAAGCCCGAACCGGCGCCGGGGTGGAGGAGATCCTGGCGGTGAACCTCACCGCTTTCCGGGTGATGCTGTCGACTGCGATCGACGATGTGGACTCAGCACGGGATCGCTCACGGGCGTCGCTTCTCAAGGCCGGCCTCGACCAAGGGCTCACCCTTGAGTCCCTGGCCGAACTCCTGACGACACCCGTCGAGTTCCTGCAGCGGGTGCTCAACGAGTGGTCCTGAGATGCCGCCACGGGCCCTCACGGAAACGACGTGCGACGCCGATAGGGGAAGGTGGCATCGCTGTGGCTCTCCCATCACGCTGACGACGAACTCGATCGGTGCACGACCATCGCCGGTCGTCACGTGTGCCGCCGCTGCGCCGTGCTCTACCCGTTGGCGTACACGGTCGGTGCGCTGGCCATCGTCACCGGGATGAACGTGGGAGCGGCGTGGGTCTCGGTGGCGATCATGCTGCTCCCGATCCCCACAGTGTTCGAATGGTGTGGCGAGCACGTGTCCGACTGGTCCTACCGCCCGCGTCGACAGGTGGCGCTCACGGTGCCTGCCGCGATCGCGCTGGGGTTGGGCTTCGCTCGCTATCTGCGGACCCCAGGGGACCAGTGGGTCTGGGTCAGGGTGCTGGTGTGGGGCGGCGTGTGCCTCGGAGCCCGATCGGCCGGGCGAACGATGGAGCCGTCAACCGGCCCAGGCGACGCAGCCCAGCTCCAACGGATCATTGAGCAGGCGATGGCGGGGGACGACGCGGATCGTGAGTCCACGGCGGCCGGCGCGATCGAGCAACAGGTCGGTGCCGAACACCACGTGTGAATCACCGTCGGACTCCTGCTCGACCGGCCACATCGTGGTGATCGAACGTCCTTCCAACGCACCCGATTGACCAACCAGCCCCGACACGAGTTGCACCTCGACGTCGTGGGGCGACAGCGACCCGAGCGAGATGCGGGCGGTCACCGGACGCGCCGTGGCCAGATCCGCCACTGACTCGTCGACCACCACGTCGTCGACGTGCACGTTGTGCCACTCGCTGATCACGCCACGGCGCCACTCGGCCAACTCGCGTGCGCCGGCCCATCCGTCACCGCTCAACTTTGCTTCGGCCGCTGCCGCCGGGCCGTAGAGACGGGTCGTGTAGTCGGCGACCATGCGGGCCAAGCTGACGAAGGGCGCAACGGTGGCCATCGACTCCTTCATCTGTTCCACCCACAGCCGCGACGGCGCGCCGGCTGCCGGACGGTCGTAGTACTGCGGCACGATCTGCTGTTCCAGCAGCTCGAACAGTGAGTTGGCTTCGATCTCGTCGCGTCGGCTGGGATCGTCGAGCGTTTCGGCCGAGGAGATGGCCCATCCGACACCGGGGCGGAAGCACTCGTCCCACCAACCGTCGAGCACCGAACAGTTGAGCGCACCGTTCATGGCGGCCTTCATCCCCGAGGTGCCACAGGCCTCCTGGGGACGCAACGGCGTGTTCAACCACACATCAGCGCCCGCCAGCAGATGGCGGGAGATGCCCATGTCGTAGTCGTCGATGAAGCAGAACCGATCCCGCACACCGAGGTCGTGGCTGAAGGTCACGATGGAGCGGATGAGCTCCTTGCCCGGCTCGTCGGCCGGGTGAGCCTTGCCGGCGAAGATGAACTGCACCGGGCGGTCGGGGTCGAGCAGGAGCCGCTTGAGCCGGTCGGGCTGGCTCAGCAGCAGCGTCGCCCGCTTGTAGGTGGCGAAACGACGGGCGAAGCAGATCGTGAGCGCGTCGGGGTCGAACGCGGTCGAGGTCCACGACAGCTCGGACTCGGACAGGCCTCGGGCCAGGCCGCTGGCCAGCAAGCGCTCACGGGTGGTCCTGACCAGCCGAACTTTGCCGGCGTGATGGGCGTCCCACACCCGCTCATCGCTGATCTCTCGCAGGCCGTCCCACTCGTGAGCCACGGCGTAGGACCAGTCCCCGCCGGCCGCTTCGCTGAGCAACGCGTCGATCTCGGGGCTGGTCCACGTGGAGCCGTGCACTCCGTTGGTGATCGAGCCGATCGGTACTTCATCCACCGGTACCCCCGGCCACAGGTCGGCGAACATCTCCCGGCTCACCTCGCCGTGCAGCCCAGCCACGCCGTTGCGGCGCTCGGCGAGGTGCATCCCCATGACCGCCATGTTGAAGCGTTCCTCCGGTGCGTCGGTGGGACGATGACCGATGGCGAACAGCTCGTGGAGCGACAGCCCGACCTCATGGGCCCACCCGCCGAAGTAGCGCTCGATGAGGTCGAGGGGGAAGCGATCGATCCCGGCCGGCACCGGCGTGTGCGTCGTGAACACGCAGCTGGCGCGGGTGGCCTGTAGCGCCTCGTCGAAGGACAATCGAGCCTCGGACATCAGCCGTCGAATGCGTTCGAGGCCGAGGAAGCCGGCATGGCCCTCGTTGGTGTGGAACACGGTGGCTTGGATGCCGAGCGCTTCGAGTGCTCGTACGCCGCCGATGCCGAGCAGGATCTCCTGGCGCAGCCGGTGTTCGGTGTCACCGCCGTACAGGCGGTCGCAGATGACCCGGAGGTGGTCGGGATTCT
>JBBQLA010000096.1:0-7688 GCA_038327485.1 Acidimicrobiales bacterium | reverse complement strand
AGAAGGGATCGGTCGAGGTCGAGGACCGCTTCAGCGGTGAGCGTCGCTCCATTGCGTGTGCCGCAGTGGTCGACGCCGGTGCGCGTCTGCCTGAGGACGAGACCTGGCGCGCGCTGACTGTTGACCATCCCGACACCCTTCGGGCCGGTGATTCGGTTGCACCGCGCACGATCCTCGAGGCCATCCTCGAAGGTCGCCGGGCCGCGCTGGCGATCGAAGGCATCGGCACAGTGTCCGACGGTGCGCCGATGGGAGTGCAGCGCCATGGGTGAGCTGTTGTGGTCGCCGTTGCGACTCGGTCCGGTCACGGTGAAGAACCGCATCGTGTTCAGCGCGCACCTCACCAACTACGCCACCCAGGACGGAATGCCCTCCGAGCAGCACGCCGCTTACTACGCCGCTCGAGCCGCCGGTGGAGCCGGCCTCATCATCACCGAGGAGCACTCCACTCATCCCACCGACTGGCCGTACGAGAAGCTGATCCACGGCTTCAACCACGACGTGATCACCGGGTATCGACTCATCACCGACGCGGTGCACCGCCATCGCACTCCGATCTTCGCCCAGATCAATCACAACGGCGGTCAGGCCTCGTCGATGTACAGCCGGCTGCCGGTGTGGGCACCGTCTGCGGTGGCCGACCCGCTGTTCCGTGAGGTGCCCAAGGCGGTGTCGGCCAACGAGATCGCCGACATCGTGGCCAGCTATGCCGATGTGGCCCAACGTTGCGCCGAGGGAGGCTTCGATGGGGTGGAGCTGCAGTGCTCTCACAGCTCGATCGTGCGGGGGTTCCTGTCGCCTGCCACCAACCGGCGCACCGATGAGTACGGCGGGTCGCTCGAGAATCGGGCCCGACTCCTGCTCGAGATCGTCGACGCGGTGCGGGGTGCGTTGGGCACCGGTCTTGCCCTCGGCGTGAGGCTGTGCGGCGACGAGCTGATCGAGGGCGGCACCACCATCGATGAAGCCGTGGCGGTCGCTCGACTGGTCGACGCCACCGGCCAGGTCGACTACATCAACACGTCGATCGGCGTTGCCACCGCGAGCTTGTTCATGATCGAGGCGTCGATGCACATCCCGCCCGGCTACGCCATGTTCATCCCGAGCGCCATCCGCAAGGCCGTCGATCTGCCAGTGGTCGGCGTCGGCCGGTTCAAGGACCCCATCCAGGCCGAGCGGGCGCTGGAGGAAGGCCACTGTGATCTGGTCGGCGTGGTGCGCGGCATGATCGCGGATCCCGATTTCGTGGCCAAGGCCCGCTCCGGACACACCGACGACACCCGACTGTGTCTGTCGTGCAATCAGGAGTGCGTGGGTCGCATGGGACTCAACCGTTGGCTCGGGTGCATCGAGAACCCGGCGGCCGGTCGCGAGTCCGAAGGCGTCGGCGAGGTGCACCTGGTGCGAAAGCCCAAGGACGTGCTGGTCGTTGGAGCCGGCCCCGCCGGACTTCAAGCTGCTCTGGCGGCAGCTCGCCAAGGACATCGGGTCACGGTGTGCGAGCGCGACGTCCAAGCGGGCGGCCAGGTGCGATTGGCTGCGTCGGTGCCCAACCGCGCTGAGTTCGGCGACCTCATTCGCAATCAGCTGACCGAGTGCCGGCGCAACGGCGTCACCCTCGAATACGGAGTGACCGTCGACGCGGCCGAGGCGGCCCGCCGAGGGGTCGACACGGTGATCGTGGCGACGGGCTCCACGCCGTCGCGGCCGTATTGGGCTGGTGACGCCGCCAACGTGTGCGACGTTCGTGACGTGCTCGAGGGGACTGCTTCGCCCGAGGGTTCGGTGGTCATCGTCGATGAACTGGTGTTCCACCAGGCCACCTCGGTGGCCGAGTTGCTGGCCGATCGAGGGTGCGCCGTCGAGGTCGTCTCGCCGGGCATGGTCGTCGGCCAGGACCTCGGCATCACCCTCGACCTGGAGAACTGGTGGATCCGCGCCGGCGCCAAGGGGATCGTGCAGTCGACCGACCTGGTGGCGATGGATTACTCCGATGGCGTGCTGACCCTGTTGCACCACCTCACCAATACCAACCGAACCCGAACCCCGGACTGGATCGTGTGCGCGGTTGCACCCCTGCCGCTCGACGCCTTGTACCTCGAACTTCGTGATTCCGGGGTGGAGGTGCAGCGGGTCGGCGACTGTGTCGCCCCCCGCCGCGCTCACGCTGCGGTGGTCGATGGCGAACGAGTCGGCTCCTCCATTTAGGTGAACCAGCAGATGTCTGAGTGCCATCTCAGACAGCGGCCGACAGGAATGGCACGGTCGGGTGCACACTGTCGATCAACACCTACCGGCCGACGATTTCGTCGGCCACACCCCATCAATAATGCTCGACCCCCGTACTCTCCCTCCGGGGGTCGAGCCGCGTTCGGCCCCAGGTTCAGCACCAACTTCCACGGTGGGGGTGGTGTGGGTCGGCGGGTTGGAGAGTGGGGCCCGGGGGGTTGGCCGTTCTATCGTGGCGGGGCCATGACGAACCGCCGAATCGCCATCGTCGCTGTGCGTGACGGCCAGCCTGGCTCCGGTGGGATCGAGGCGATCCTCGAGGCCGGCGGCAGGGCCATCCTGATCGGCAGCGACGTGGCAGCGCTCGCCACCGAGCTCACCGGGTTCGCCACCGACGTGACGCTGGTCGAGGCCGGCGATTTCGCCCCCGCGGCGTGGGCTGGAGCGCTCGCTCCGCTGGTCGACGGCTTCTCGGGGATCGTGCTGACCGCGTCACCCGACGGCCGCGACCTGGCGCCTCGCCTGGCTGCCCGGCTCGACCGTCCGCTGCTGGCCGGAGCGATGACCATCGGATCCGACATCGTCACGGTGCTCCGACACGGCGGACTCGTGCAGGTCGATCTGGCTGCCCCGGAGCGGTTCGTGGCGACGCTCCAGCCCGGGGTCCGAGGCGTCGAGCCCGACCTGTCGTTGCTCTACCCGACGATTCGATCCGTCGAGTTCGTTGCCGGCCCCGCCGCCGATCCGGTGGTGTTGGAGGTTCGCCCGCCCGAAGCCGCCACCATGGACCTGGCCGAAGCACCTCGCATTGTCGGCGGGGGAGCGGGCATGTTGGGCGACGGCGCCGACGAACGCTTCGAGCAGCTCACCCGATTCGGCGAAGCAATCGGCGCGTCGATGGGCGCCACCCGCGTGGTCACCGACGCCGGTGTCGTGTCGCACCAGCGTCAGATCGGCACCACCGGCGTGGTCGTCGATCCCCGCCTGTACTTGGCCTTCGCCATCTCTGGCGCGGTTCAACACACCGCCGGCCTCGGCCATCCCGACCACGTCATCAGCGTCAACACCGATCCCCACTGCCCGATGATGGCGATGGCTGATCTCGCCGTCGTGTCGGATGCCAACGCAACGCTCGATGCCTTGGCCGCGCGTCTCGCCCTCGAGGCCGCCGAGGTGGCACGTGGCTGACGTCGATGTGATCGTCGTGGGTGCTGGTCCCGCCGGGAGTGCTGCTGCGTTGAGCGTGGCGCGCACCGGTCGATCGGTCCTGCTGATCGAACGAGGGCCGTTTCCTGGCTCGAAGAACATGTACGGCGGGGTGATCTACGGCCGGGTGCTCGACAGCCTCATCCCCCACTGGTGGGAGGAGGCGCCGATCCAGCGGTGGGTCACCCGTCGTTCCACCATGATCATGACGCCGACCCAGGCGCTCACTGTCGACTTCCGCACCGAGAGTTGGGCCAAGCCCCCCTACAACGGTGCCACGGCCTACCGTCCCGACTTCGACGCCTGGCTGGCCGACCACGCAGTGGCCGCCGGCGCGCAGCTGGTGTGCTCGACCACCGTCACAGGTCTCATTCGCGAGCACGGACGGGTGGTCGGCGTTCGGACCGACCGGCCCGACGGCGACCTGCGCGCCGACGTGGTGATCGCCTGCGACGGGGTCAACTCGTTCCTGGCCAAGGAGGCCGGCCTCTACACCCACACCGACGCGTCGCACTTCACCGTCGGAGTGAAGGAGACCCTGGCGCTGCCTCGCGAGGTCATCGAGGAGCGCTTCGGGATTCGCGGGACCGATGGCGTCGACATCGAGATCATCGGGTGCACCGACAAGATCCCCGGCGGCGGCTTCATCTACACGAACCTCGACACCATCGCGGTGGGTCTGGTGCTCCAACTCCCGGCCCTCGCCGCGCAGGGTCGTCGCCCCGAGGAACTGATCGCCCAACTCAAAGCGCACGCTGCAGTGGCGCCCCTTGTCGAGGGCGGCGAGCTCAAGGAATACAGCGCCCACGTCATCCCCGAGGCCGGCTTCTCGATGATGCCGGAGTTGGTGACCGACGGCATGTTGGTGGCCGGCGACGCCGCGGCGATGTGTCTCGCCGCGGGGATCTGGCTCGAGGGCGTGAACTTCGCCATTGGTGCCGGCATGGCTGCGGGTCAGGCCGCAGTCGAAGCGCTCCGCCTCGGCGATGTGTCGGCCACCGGACTGGCCGGCTACCGCCGTCGACTCGAGTCCGGGTTCGTGCTGTCCGATCACCGCAAGCTCTCCGGCGTCCCCTCCCTGGTGATGAGTGAGCGGGCGCAGCACACCATGCCGCAGCTCGCCGCCAACGTGGTCGAGCGCATCTTCACGGTGAACAACCCGCGGCCCAAGCCGGGATTCGGGCGCATCGTCCGAGACGAGTTGACGGCATCGGGTGTCAAGATGCGCGACCTGGTCAAGGACGCCCTGGTGGCAGCAAAGGGATTCGGGTGACGACACCGTGATCGATCCGATTCGCTATCCCGACGTCAGCTTCGCGGACCGCATGGACCTCGTGGATTTCCGCGTCGATCCCGATCGCGCTCACATCACTGTCGACGGCGACGCGTGTCAGGGCTGCACCACCAAGGCGTGCGTCGTGGCGTGCCCGGCCGATCTGTTCGTTCCCCGGGCCGACGGCGGCATTCTGTTCAACTACGAGCAGTGCTTCGAGTGCGGCACGTGCTACCTGGTCTGCAACACCGAGGGCGCCATCACGTGGACCTACCCCGAAGGCGGACACGGCGTCGTCTTCCGGCGGACGTGACAGGGAGTGCGCCCGTGAGCGACATCTCACGCATCGCCGCCTGCGTGAAGTGGGTCGATCTCCGACCCGAGATCGACTCGCTGACCGGGGCGGTGTCCGAGTCGGAACGCAGCTCCGGTTTCTCTGCCGCCGATCGGGCCGCCGTCGAGATCGCCTTGCGTCTGGGTGAAGCCTGGGGGGCCGAGGTCACGGTGCTGTGTGTGGGTTCGCCCGAGGTCGACGCGGCGCTGCGCGAGGTCGTGGCGGCCGGCGCCCACCACGCGGTGCGCATCGAATCGGCCGACGACGCCCCATCGGTCGAGGTGGCCCGCGTTCTCGCCGCGTCCCTCGATGGCGTGAACACCGTGATCTGCGGTGACTATTCGGCCGACCGTGGGTCTGGTTCGGTGCCGGCGTTCCTGGCCGCAGAGCTGGGCGCGGCCCAAGCGCTGGGCTTGGTGGCGGTCGACCCGGCCGAGGCGGGCCGGGTGTTCGCCACCCGCCGCGTCGGTGGCGGGCGCTCCGAACGCCTCGAGCTGACCGGGCCGATGGTGCTGTCGGTCGAGGGATCGGTCGCGCAACTCCGACGAGCGTCGTTGGCCGCAGTGCTGGCCTCCGCCGATGCGGCCATCGACCTCCCCGCGGTGGTCGTGGCAACCACGCACCGGCACGACTCCGTCGCGGTGCTCGACCGGTCTGCCGTTCGGCCACGAGCCCGGGCCCTACCGGCACCGACCGGTGCCACGCCCCTCGTCCGCATCGTGGCGTTGACCGGGGCGCTGGTGGACCGCACTCCTCCCCGAACGGTGGTCGCAACGCCCGACGAGGCCGCCGACCTCATTCTCGATCAGCTCCGTCAGTGGGGATACCTCGACTGAGCGCTGCCACCTCGCCGGAGGTGGCAGCGGCAGGTGTCCTTCACCTCGTCATCGCGCTCGGGAGCTGCGAGCAGCACGGTCCACATCTGCCTCTCGACGTCGACACGCGCATTGCGGTGGCGGTGGCTGAGGCGGTGGTCGATCGCCGCGCCGACCTCACCCTCGGACCGGTCCTCGCCATCGGAGCCTCGGGTGAACATGCCGGGTTCCCAGGCACTCTGTCCCTCGGAACCGACGTGTTGGAGTCGGTGCTCATCGAGCTGGTCCGTTCGGCCGATCACTTCGCCTCGGTGCTCGTGATCAACGGGCACGGCGGAAACGTGCGCACCCTCGCGACGGCGTCGACGCGCCTGGCCGACGAAGGCAGAATGTTTCGTCACGTCAACTGCCATATCTCCGGTGGCGATCCGCACGCCGGGTGGAGCGAGACGTCGATCATGTTGCATCTGGCGCCGGAGGTGGTTCGCCTCGATCTCGTCGAAGTCGGTGTGACCACGCCATGGTCTGAGATCGGGTCCAGGGTGATCGCCGAGGGATTCGCCGCAGTCGCGCCCAACGGTGTGTTGGGCGACCCGACACGTGCCACGGCCACAGATGGCCGACGGTTGTTCGATGGACTCGTCGCCCGACTCGGCGCGACCGTGGCAGGCTGGCTCGATCACACTGGGGACCATGATCCGGAGAAACCATGACTGACGCTGCGACCGACGAACCCGTTGCCTTCGTGACCGGAGCGGGCCGAGGCATCGGTGCCGCCACGGCGCGCCGACTGGCGGCCGACGGATTCCGCGTGGCGTGCGTCGACATCGGCGATGACGACGCCTCGGTGCCCTACTCGCTGTCCACCGTCGCTGAGCTCGAGGCGGTCGCTTCCGACATCGGCGGTCTGGCGTTCGTCGCCGACGTACGCGACCAGACCGCGCTCGATGCCGCAGCAGCGGCCGTTGTCGAGGCCTGGGGTGGCATCGATGTGGTGGTCGCCGCGGCCGGCGTGATGAGCGGTGGCGAGGTCGGTTGGAAGATTCCCGACGAGCAGTGGAACATCAACATCGACATCAACCTCTCCGGCGTCTGGCGCACCGCCAAGGCGACGATCCCGCACCTTCTGCACCAGCCCAAGCCGCGTCGGGGTCGCTTCATCGCCATTGCGTCGGCTGCGGGCATGCAGGGCCATCCGACCATCGCCGCCTACGTGGCGGCCAAGCACGGTGTCATCGGCCTCGTGCGGTCGCTGGCCGTCGAGTTGGGAACCACGGGCATCACTGCCAACTGTGTGTGCCCCGGTTCGACCGACAGCGGCATCCTGCGGGCCAGCGCCGCGGTCTACGCCCTGGAGTCGGTGGACGAGTTCGCCGTGCACCACCCGATCGGGCGAATTCTGCAGCCCGCGGAGATCGCCGCTGGGGTGTCGTGGTTGGCGGGCGCGGAGCAGTCCGGCGTGACGGGAATCGCGCTCCCGGTCGACGGCGGAATGACGATCTGATCTCGTGCGCCCGCCGATCTGATGCGCTGGCGACTCGACGAGTCGGTCCGCCGACACAACCACGGCACGGTGCTGGTCGGCGGATCACCGATCACCGTGACGAGGCTCTCGGTCGCCGGTCGCCGAGCACTCGACCGCGCGCTGTCCGGCACGGCACCGTCGACCGAGCCGGAGCAGGCCCTCATCGACCGCCTCGCCGAGGCCGGGCTGCTGCTGATCGAGCCCACACCAGGCGATCGGCGACCGCTCGCCGCAGAGGTCACCATCGTGATCCCGGTGCACGACGACATCGATGGGCTCGAAGCAGCGCTGGCGGCGATCGGGAAG
>JBBQLA010000095.1:0-7730 GCA_038327485.1 Acidimicrobiales bacterium | reverse complement strand
TCGGTCTTGCCCACGCCAGTGGGACCGACGAAGAGGAACGAGCCGATGGGTCGGTTGGGATCGGACAGGCCCGTGCGGCTGCGACGAATGGCGTTGGAAACAGCGGCCACTGCGGCGTCCTGGCCGATGACCCGTTCGTGCAGCACCGACTCGAGGCGCACCAGCTTCTCCATCTCGCCCTGCATGAGCCGGCTGATGGGCACCCCCGTCCACTTGCTCACGACCTCGGCGATGTCCTCCTCGTCGACCTCCTCCTTCAGGAACTTTCGGTTCTGCTGGAGCTCCTGGAGTCGGGCCGTGGCCGCCTGGATCTGACGATCGAGCTCGGGGATCTTGCCGTAGCGGATCTCGGATGCCTTCTCGAGATCGATCTCGCGCTCCATCTCCATGCGCTGGTTCTCGTGCTGCTCCTTGAGCGAGCTGATGACGCCGATGGCCTCCTTCTCCTGCATCCAGTGCGCCGTCATCGAATCGAGCTGCTCGCGCAGATCAGCCAGCTCCTGGTCGAGGTTGCTCAGTCGTTCGGCCGATGCGGCGTCGGACTCTTTCGCCAGTGCCAGCCGTTCGATCTCGAGGCCGCGGATGCGACGGGTGACCACATCGATCTCGGTGGGCATGGAGTCGATCTCGATGCGCAGGCTCGACGCCGCCTCATCGACGAGGTCGATGGCCTTGTCGGGCAGGAAGCGTCCGGTGAGGTAGCGATCCGACAGCACCGCCGCGGCGACGAGTGCCGCGTCTTGGATGCGCACGCCGTGGTGGACCTCGTAGCGCTCCTTCAGCCCACGAAGGATCGAGATGGAGTCCTCCACCGACGGCTCGCCCACGTAGACCTGCTGGAACCGCCGCTCGAGCGCGGCATCCTTCTCGATGTACTTGCGGTACTCGGCGAGCGTGGTGGCGCCGACCATGCGCAGCTCACCCCGGGCCAGTAGCGGCTTCAACATGTTGCCTGCGTCCATGGAGGACTCCCCCGAGGCGCCGGCTCCGACCACGGTGTGCATCTCGTCGATGAAGGTGATGACCTCGCCGTCAGAATCCTGGATCTCTTTGAGGACGGCCTTGAGCCGCTCCTCGAAATCGCCGCGGTATTTGGCGCCAGCCACCATCGAGCTGATGTCGAGCGAGATGAGCCGCTTGTTCTTGAGGGACTCGGGCACGTCGCCGTCGACGATGCGCTGGGCCAGCCCCTCGACCACTGCTGTCTTGCCCACGCCGGGCTCGCCGATCAGCACCGGGTTGTTCTTGGACCGGCGGCTCAGCACCTGGATGACCCGGCGGATCTCCTCGTCGCGACCGATGACCGGATCGAGTTTCTGGCGGCGGGCGTCTTCGGTGAGATCGCGGCCGTACTTCTCCAGTGACTGGTATTGGTCCTCGGGGGTCTCCGAAGTGACCCGGTGGCGTCCTCGAACCTCGGCCAACGCGGCCAGCACCTGGTCGGTGGTGACACCACCGAGGCGTTTGGTCGATGACCCGGCATCAGCGTCGGCCATGGCCAGCAGCAGGTGCTCGGTCGAGAGGTAGTCGTCGTTGAGATCCTGACGCTTCTTGACCGCGGCGTCGAACAGCCTGGTCATCTCGCGTCCGATCTTGGTCTCCCCGCCATGCGCACGAGGCAGCGCCTCGACCCGCTCATCGGCCGAAGCCAGCAGAACGGAGGGGGCGGCGCCGATCTTGTTGAGCACGGGAAGCACGATGCCGTCGGTCTGACGGAGCAGCGCGCCGAGCAGGTGATCGGTGGTGACCTCGGGGTTCGAACGCTCACGCGCTGCGGCCAACGCGACATTGGTCGCGTCGGTGGTCTTGAGCGTCCAGGTCGATGGGTCGAGGGCCATGTGTCTGTCTACCTCCGTGGTGACGATGCCGAGGTGATCATACCACCCGAGTTGAGTGTAATGCACTCAACTTTTCTGCTGTCACCTCTCACGAGTGGGGTCCCTGGCGTCCTGTACGAGGATGTCGACCCCGAGCGCACCGCCCACATCATCCCGGTGGGGCTGCAGCGGCTGCCTACAGCAGCTGATCCGCAAGCTCGGCGACGCGGGAGCGTTCGACCGAGGTGAGCTTCACACCGCCATAGATCGTCTGTCCCCGGAAGCGATCCCGCAGCACCGCCAAGGCGTTGGTGCGCTCGGACAAGTACGGCTGATCGATCTGGCTGACGTCGCCGGTGAAAACCACCTTCGAGCCCTCGCCGAGTCGGGTCAGGATCGTCTTCAGCGTGAGCGACTCGAGGTTCTGCGCCTCGTCGACCAGCACGAACGTGTTCACGAGCGTGCGCCCCCGCAGGAACGTGATCGACTCCATGGTCAGCTTGCGCTGAGCCTGCAGGTCTTCGATCACCCGCCGGGCCAGCTGCTCGTCCTGGCCATCGGACAACGCCGTGAGGGTGTCGACGATGGCGGCGAACCACGGATCGAGCTTCTCCTCGACAGTGCCAGGAAGGAACCCGAGCTCGGAATGACCGACCGGGATGATTGGACGGAAGATGGCAACCCGGCTGTACAGGCCAGACTCCATCACCTGCTCGAGGCCGGCGGCCAACGCCAGGATGGTTTTGCCGGTCCCGGCGCCACCCTCGAGCCCGACCACCCGCACATCGGGATCCATCAACAGGTCCAACGCCATGCGCTGCTCCTTGGAGCGCGCCGCCAGGTCCCAGGCGGTGTGCGTGGTGAGCGGGGCCAACCATTCGCCCCGACGGCGACAGATCACCGACTGCGAACCGCTGCGCAGCACTGCGAACTCGTTGTCGACCAGCACCGACAGCGCCGTGGGCTCGATGAGCGCAACATCGTTGGTGCTGATCCCGCGCGATCCGTAGACCCGGTCGATGGTGTCCGCGGTCGTCTCGATCAGCGCCCAGCCGGCGGGGCGCAGATCGGCCCGCCCGAGGCGGTGATGTTCCTCGGCGACGAGTCCGACCTGGTCGGCCTTGATGCGAAGCGCCGTGTCGTTGGAGACCACCGTCGGGCGCGACCCGGTCAGCCGGGCCTGTCCCAACGCTGCGGCCAGCAACCGATTGTCGGCCTTGGCCGGATCGAGACCGAGCTCGATCAGCTTGTCCAGGTGCAGGCCGTTGGGCTCGACGCGGAAGCTCGAGTTGTCGCCCACCGTCACGGCATCGCGGATGTTGCCGCCGTTGGACGACCGCAGCTCCTCGATGTTGCGCAGCGCCTGCCGAGCAGCTCGACCGGTGTCATCGATGCGCGACTTCAGACCGTCCAACTCCTCGATCACCACCAACGGCGCCACGATGTCTGCGCTGCTGAAGGCCCAGATGGCGTCGGGGTCGGCGATCAGCGCAGAGGTGTCGAGAACGACGAGCGTTCTGGGCGGAGCGCTCGCTGGGACGGCTGACCCGTCGTCATCGAACCGACTGTCGACCTCATCGAACGTGGCGGTCATTGACCCTCCCTCGGCGCCCAGGTGCATCGCTTCGCGAGCGACCGTACCGGCGGCTCACGACACGATCGCGGAGCCTGCCCATCCGTTCACCAGGCGTTCACGATCGAACGGATCAGCGGCGGGGCCGTTTTCCTTGATCGAACAGGACAATGTCCTGGCGGAGCGGTACGAGATCACGTCGGTACTTGCGATGCACCTCCGTGACGGCCTGATTGGCCGCAGCGGACCGATCGTCCAACTGGTTCCGCAGACGGGCGACCTCGAGCTCGAGCTGCAGTACTCGATGCACCCCGGCCAGGTTCAAACCCTCGTTGGTCAGCTCCTGGATGCGACGGAGCATGGCGATGTCCGCCTCGGAGTAGCGCCGACTTCCCCCGCCGGTTCGAGCCGGCGCCAGGAGGCCCTTGCGCTCGTAGATGCGCAGAGTCTGGGGATGCACTCCGGCCAACTCGGCCGCGACGGAGATCACGTAGACCGCTTGGTGGAACTCTGGCATGGGTGACCTCCTTCGCTGGGTCTCGGCCGAACCGTCAGGTGCCGAGTGCGGCTCGGGGTGACTCGGTGCTCACGTCGCGAAGCGCCTCGACAGCGGAACGCTCCTCATCGGTCAGCTCGGTGGGCACCGCGACCTCGGTCGTGACCAGTAGATCACCCCGATCACCCGAGCCGACGGTCACTCCACGGTTCTTCACCCGGAAGATGCGCCCGCTGGGTGTGCCCGGCGGGATACGGATCGTCACGACGTCGCCTTCGATGGTCGGCACTTTCACGTCTGCTCCCAGCGCCGCTTCGGGGAACGAGATCGGCACCGTCACGGTGAGATGATCAGCCTCGCGGCCGAACAGGCGGTGCGGCTCGATCTGCACGGCCACGTAGAGATCGCCGGCGGGATCGTTGTTGCGACCAGGACCACCCTTGCCCTTGAGCCGGATCTGTTGGCCGTCACGAACACCCGACGGCAGCTTGACCTTGACCGAACGAGGGCGAACCACCGCGCCCGAGCCGGTACACGTGGGGCACGGTGTGTCGATGAAAGTGCCTCGGCCGCCGCAAGTGGTGCACGGACGACTGAAACTGAAGAAGCCCTGGTTGTCGTCGAGCACGCCGCGACCTCGGCAATCGGGACAGACCCGCGGAGTGGTGCCGGCCGCCGCGCCCGATCCCGAGCAGTCCACGCACGTCACTTCGCTGACGAGGTTGACCGATGTGGTCACACCCTTCACCGCATCGACGAACGAGAGGTGCAGATCGGCCTCGAGATCGACGCCACGTTGTGGCCCGCGGCTGAACGGACTCCCCCCGGCACTCTGAGCCTGGCCCCGCCCGAACATGTTGCCGAGTAGGTCACCGATGTCACCGCCGGCAAAGCGCGACGGGTCGAACCCCATCGGGCCACCTTGGCCGCCGAACCCCATGGGCCCGGCCGAACGGACCTGGTCGTACTCGCGTCGACGGGTCTCGTCACCGACCACGTCGTAGGCCGCGGAGATCGCCTTGAACTTCTCCTCGGACTCGTCGTTGCCGGGGTTGGCGTCTGGATGGAACTCGCGTGCCAGCTTGCGGTACGCCGCAGTGATCTCCTTCGGGGTGGCCGTCTTGGCCACGCCGAGGACGGCGTAATAGTCCTTCTCGAACCACTCGCGCTGCGCAGTCAATCTGTCAGCCTCGAACCTTCACCATCGCCGCGCGGATGACGCGACCGTTCCACAGATACCCGGTGCGGAGCACCTCGGCGACGGTCGGGCCGTCGTCGCCATCGGCCGCTTCCTCGGTGAGGACGGCCTCGTGGATGTTGGGATCGAATGACACGTCGACGGCACTCACCGGAACCAGCCCGTGCTTGGCCAACAGCTGGATCAGCTGGCCGTGGATCGGAGTGACGTCCTCGAGGCCGTGGGCCTCCGCCGCCTCACAGGCGTCGAGCACCGGGAGGAGCTCGGTCGCCAAGCGCGCGGTGGCTTGGCTCACGATCTCGACCCGCTGGGCCTCGGTGCGCTTGCGGTAGTTCTCGAAGTCGGCCTGGACCCGGCGAGCCAGGTCCAGGTACTCGTTCTTCTCGGCCTCGAGACGCTGCGCCAACTCGACCGTCTCGACCAACGCCTCCTCGTCGGAGAGCGGACCGCGAGGGTGCCCGTCGTCGACTCCATCGGAGCCGAGGCCGAACATGGCTTCGTTGTCATCGACGAGTTCGCCGTCGATGACTTCGGCGTCGATCACGTCATCAACGAGCTCGGTGTCAGTGGCCTCGTCGCTCACTTGTTGTCCTCGGCCGCGTCGTCTTCGATGACCTCGGCGTCGACCACCTCGGCGTCGACCACGTCAGCGTCGGTGCCGGAGTTGGGCTGGGCGTACTGCCCCTCCTGCGACGCCTGGTCGTAGACCTGCTGGCTGAACTTCTGGCTCGCCACCATCAGACCCTCGGTGGCCACCTTGATCTTCTCGATGTCGGTGCCCTCGAGTGCTTCGCGAACGGCCGCGATGGCCTGCTGGGTCTGGACCAGATCCTCGCCACCGACCTTGTCGCCGGAGTCCTTCAGGAATTTCTCCGTCTGGTACAGCAGGCTCTCGGCGCGGTTGCGCTCGTCAGCCTCCTCGCGGCGGCGGCGATCCTCTTCTGCGTGCGCCTCGGCGTCCTTCACCATCTGGTTGATGGCGTCCTTCGACAGCGACGACTGGCCGGAGATCGTGATCGACTGCTCTTTGTTGGTCGCACGGTCCTTGGCCGATACGTTCACGATCCCGTTGGCATCGATGTCGAACGTGACCTCGATCTGCGGTACACCACGGGGAGCGGGGGGCAGGTCGACCAGCTGGAACTTGCCCAGCGTCTTGTTGAAGTCGGCCATCTCGCGCTCGCCCTGCAGCACGTGGATCTCAACCGACGGCTGCATGTCCTCGGCGGTCGTGAACACCTCGGTCCGGCGGGTCGGGATGGTGGTGTTGCGTTCGATGAGCTTGGTCATCACGCCACCCTTGGTCTCGATGCCGAGCGACAGCGGGGTCACGTCGAGCAGGAGCACGTCCTTGACGTCGCCCTTGAGGACACCGGCCTGGACTGCCGCTCCCATGGCGACAACCTCGTCGGGGTTCACACCCTTGTTCGGCTCCTTGCCCAGGATGGACTGCGCCAGTTCCTGAACTGCGGGCATGCGAGTCGAGCCGCCCACGAGGATCACGTGGTCGATGCCCGACTTGTCGAGCCCCGCGTCGCGGATGGCACCTTCGAACGGCTTGCGGCAGCGCTCGAGCAGGTCGGCGGTGAGCGACTCGAACTTCGAGCGGGTCAGCGTCTCGTCGAGGTGGAGCGGGCCCTGATCGGTGGCCGTGATGAACGGCAGGTTGATCTGGGTCTGCTGAACCTGGCTCAGTTCCATCTTGGCCTTCTCCGACGCCTCCTTGAGGCGCTGCAGGGCCATGTTGTCGCGGGACAGATCGACACCGCTGGTCCCCTTGAACGTCTCGACGAGCCAGTTGATGACCGCCTGGTCCCAGTCGTCGCCACCGAGGTCGGTGTCACCCGAGGTCGACTTCACTTCGAAGACCCCGTCGCCGATCTCGAGCACGGAAACGTCGAAGGTGCCGCCACCGAGGTCGAACACCAGGATGGTCTGGTCGTCGTTCTCCTTGTCGAGGCCGTAGGCCAGCGCGGCTGCGGTGGGCTCGTTGATGATGCGGAGCACCTCGAGGCCGGCGATCTGGCCGGCTTCCTTGGTGGCGGTGCGCTGCGCGTCGTCGAAGTAGGCGGGAACGGTGATGACGGCCTGGGTGACGGAGTCACCGAGGAACGCCTCGGCGTCGCGCTTGAGCTTCATGAGCGTGCGAGCCGAGATCTCCTGGCTGTTGTACTTCTTGCCATCGATGTCGATGGTCCAGTTGGTGCACATGTGGCGCTTCACCGACCGGATGGTGCGGTCGGGGTTGGTGATCGACTGGCGCTTGGCCACCTCACCGACGAGGACCTCGCCGTCCTTGGCGAACGCGACCACCGACGGCGTCGTGCGAGCACCTTCGGAGTTGGGGATGACGACCGGTTCACCGGCCTCGAGGACGCTGACGACTGAGTTGGTTGTGCCGAGGTCGATTCCGACTGCCTTGGGCATGGCTGATGTCTCCTGGATGGGGTCGCCCGATGGCGACGGATATGGGGGGTTTGCGGGGGAAAGTTGAAGGTCTCTGTCTCAGTGTAGGGCCGCAACTCCCGTTACGACCTTGCCGAGTGACCTGGTGATCATAAAACTTGAGTGCATCACTATCAAGTATTGATCGCAGTTGTCGGGGTGACAGAGGGCACGCCGGTCCCCTACCGTCGCCGTCATGAG
>JBBQLA010000094.1:0-7753 GCA_038327485.1 Acidimicrobiales bacterium | reverse complement strand
TCGGTGAACTCGTGTAGACCCGCGAGCTCCACCATGATCGTCAGCACGGTGAGCGCCAGAGGGGTGAACGCGTACAAGGCCAGTCCGATGGGCACGTTCAACGTGGCGGCCAGCACGATCTGCACGACCCCCAGGGGAATCGCCGCGGCTTGGATGAACGGCATCGCCAACATCCAGCATGCCGCCAGCCGCTGGCTGCGTTCGGGTAAGCGTCGCCACTCGCCTTTGCGGAGCACCTGCATGAATCCCTGGTCCCAACGAGTCCGTTGGCGCACGAAGGTGCGCAGGTCGGTGGGGGCTTCCTCACGCGTGACCAGATCAGGTTGGTAGACCGCCACGGTGCGGGCGCCTCGCACGCTGAGACGGATACCCAGCTCGCAGTCTTCGGCGAGACAGTCGGTGTCCCATCCGTTCACCAGCTCGAGTACCGACCGCCGAATGAACACGGTGTTGCCGCCCAATGGAATGAACGCCTGGTTGGCATGGTGGTGCAGGCGACTGCCGAAATGGAAGTAGTACTCGAGCACGTTGCGGGTGGCGAACCATCTCGAGTCGAGATTCATCAGCTGCACGCCGGATTGGATGATGTGGGCATTCGTACGTTGCAGTTCCCCGTCGATCGCAACCAGCAATCCGGGTGCCACGTCGTCCTCGGCGTCGAACACTCCGACGATGTCGCCCGTGCAGGCGGCGAGACCCCTGTTCAGGGAGGCCGGCTTGCTGGCCACCTCGCTGGTGTCCTGCACGACGATGATCCGATCCGGGCGCAGGCGAGCCGCCGCCTCGGCCACCTCCAGCGTTGGGCGGTCATCGGCCCCGACGACGGCGATGATCTCGACGCGGGGATGGGTCTGGTCTGCCAGTCGCAGCAGCGTCTCGCCCAACACTGCCGCTTCGTCCCGGGCGGCAACGATGAGCGAAAAGCTGTGGAGTGGTTCGGTCGTCCCGTCACCGATGACCCGCTCGAGCGCGCGTTCGGGCGTCGACCAGCCGTGGACCATCCACCGCAGCGTCGTCAGTGCAATGGCGAGGAAGAACGTGGTGATTGCCCCGAAGACCACCAGCCCTGCCGTGGTCGCAACGTGAATCATCGTTTCGCCTTCCGGGCGCCAGAAGCGCCTCATCTGTCGCCGGGTCGCGCCAGTTCCTCCGTGTTGGTCGAGGGTACGGAGGGTGCCCCAGCTGTCAAGGGGACGGGTTGCCCATTGATTTCGTCGCGTTCGATCGTCTTCGGGAGTGACCTCGCACGCTTCATCGCCGGCTGGGTAGCCTCGCCGCCATGTCGACCCAGCAGATCCTCGAGGCCATTCAGGCCGGCGCCACCGGTGACGAAATGGCCGCTGTTCCCCTTCCGGAGACCTATCGGGGCGCTCACGTGCTGCGATCGGAACAGGGCATGTGGGAGGGCGTGGCCTCCGACGACAAGGACCCGACCAAGTCCCTCCACGTGGGCGAGGTCCCGCTCCCGGAACTGGCTCCCGACGAGGTCTACATCGCCAACATGGCGAGTTCGATCAACTTCAACACGGTGTGGACTTCGATCTTCGAGCCGCTGTCGACGTTCGGATTCCTCGATCGGCTGGGCAAGGAGTCGGTGTGGGGCAAGCGCCACCAGCAGGACTTCCACGTGGTCGGCTCCGACTCGGCCGGCGTGGTCCTTCGTGTCGGTTCCGCAGTGCGCAACTGGAAGCCGGGCGATCACGTCACGGTCCACTGCAACCACGTCGATGACCAGGACCCGTCCGCTCACGACGACTCGATGCTCGCCGCCAACCAGCGCATCTGGGGCTTCGAGACCAACTACGGCGGTCTGGCCGACCTGAGCATCGTCAAAGCCAACCAGCTCATGCCCAAGCCCTCGCACCTCACGTGGGAGGAGTCGGCGGTCAACGCCCTGTGCGCATCGACGAGCTACCGCATGCTGGTCGGGCGTCACGCCGCGCAGATGAAGCAGGGCGACAACGTGTTCATCTGGGGCGCCACCGGCGGCATCGGCGCCTACGCCACCCAGCTCGTGCTCAACGGCGGCGGCACTCCCGTGGGCGTCGTCTCGTCGGAGAGCCGGGTGAAGCTGTTGCACGCGATGGGCTGCGACGCGGTCATCGATCGTCGGGCTGAGGGATATCAGTTCTGGTCCGACGAACACACCCAGGACGAGAGCGAGTGGCGTCGGCTGGGCAAGAAGGTGCGCGGCCTCATCGGCGAGGACCCCGACATCGTGTTCGAGCACCCAGGTCGCTCGACGTTCGGTGCCAGCGTGTTCATCGCCAAGCGCGGCGGAACGATCGTCACGTGCGCCGCGACCTCTGGCTACATGTTGGAGTTCGACAACCGCCACCTGTGGATGAAGCTCAAGCGAATCGTCAGCTCACACTTCGCCAACTACCAGGAGGCGTGGCAGATGAACCGCCTCATCAGCAGCGGTGCCATCCAGCCGGTGATGAGCGAGGTGTTCCCTCTCGAGCAGGTCGGCGAGGCCGCGCTCAAGGTTCACCGCAACCAGGGAGAGGGAAAGATCGCCGTGCTGTGTCTGGCCCCCGAGGCAGGCCTGGGCATCGCCGATCCCGAGAAGCGCGATCGCATCGGTGAGGACAAGATCACGCTGTACCAGCGCCACGCCCGAGGCGAACTCTGAGCCACCCATGAAGGCCGACCAGGTCTGGATCGACGTGCCCATCGCTCCCGTGCGCGATGGCATGTTGCCGCTGGTGTCGATCGCGTCGGGTCGACCTGGTGCAGAGCTGGTCGGGGTCACCGCGGCGCGGGCCCAACGTTTGTGGGTGCCGCTGTGTCGAGACGAGCGTCAGTTCAAGGTGCTGGGGCCGCTCAGTCGCGTCGTGGTCGCGGTGATGGCCTGCGGTGGCGTCGCCGTCGGAGCCGCGTACGTGGGGTACGCGGTGGGGGCCAGCGACCCCGTCGACACCCGGACCTGGCTCGCCGCCGGCGCCATCGCGCTCGGTCCGGCACTGCTCTTCTCGCTGTTGCTGGGGCTCGACCCTCCGACGTACCGGGTGCGGCTGGTCGAGGGAGGCACTCGGGTGAAGTTGCTCGTGCACCAAGGCTTCGTCGATGCGGTGCTGCCTCCTCGGCCCACGAGCTGGTTGGCTCGGTGGAAGCCCGGCCCGTACAACTATCGAGGTCGTGGCGCAGCGGTGTTGACCACGGCGGGCCCGGTCAGCGCTCCGGGCGCGCTCGATGTCATCGACCTCCGAGGCGACGACTGATCAGGTGGGCCCGGGCCAGGTGCGGCGGTATCGTGCCGCAATGATTCTCACCGAGATCGACCACGTCGCCATTGCTGTCCGTGACCTCGACGCCGCCGTCGACTACTACGCCCGAGCCTTCGGTGCGGTGGTGGCACACCGGGAGATCGTCGAATCCGACGGTGTCGAGGAGGCCCTGATCAAGGTGGCCGACAGCTACATCCAGCTCACCGCCGCCACTCGCGACGACTCACCGATCGCCAAGTCGATCGAGAAGCGCGGCGAGGGGCTGCACCACATCGGCTACCGCGTCGACGACTGCGCCGCCGCGCTGGCCGCGATGATCGAGGCCGGCGCCACGCCGATCGATCATGCCCCCCGACCCGGACGTCGCGGGACCACCGTGGCATTCGTTCACCCCAAGGGCAGCTTCGGCACCCTCATCGAGCTCGTTCAATAGTGACGGCCTTGGGCGCCTCAGCGTTCAGCGGTGCGCCGAAGTGGACCTCGGTCGGTGGTACGGGCCGTCCGAACAGGTAGCCCTGAGCCCAGCGACATCCCAGGTCGCGGAGCCGCTCGAGTTGAATTGGCTGCTCGACGCCTTCGGCAACGGTCTTCAAACCGAGCGCGCGACCCAGTGAGATGACGCCCTCGCAAATCGCCTCGGACTGGTGGTCCAGCCCCAGGCCGTCGGTGAAGCTCTTGTCGAGCTTGAGCCCGTCCACGGGAAACGTGCGCAGCGAGGTCAGCGACGAGTAGCCGGTGCCGAAGTCGTCGACGGTGAGGTGTACCCCCATGGCAGCCAGCCGGTTCAGGATCTTCTCGGCGGCCCGGAGGTCGGCCATGATCGCCGTCTCCGTCAGTTCCAGCCACACCGCGCCTGGGTCGACACCGGTGAGCGCCAGCACCTCGGCCAGCAGCTCGACGAATTCATCGGTGACCTGGCGGGCCGCAACGTTGACCGACATGGTGAGCCGCCGCTCTTCGCCGACGAGCTGCTGCCAGGTCGCCAGCTGGTTGAGGGCTTGGCGGAGCATCCATTCGCCGAGCTCGACGATGATGCCCGAGCTCTCGGCCGCCTCGATGAATTCGACTGGCTGCAGGAGGCCACGCGCGGGATGTTGCCAGCGGATCAGCGCCTCGAACCCGTCGACGCTCCCCGTGTCGACGTCGACGATCGGTTGGTAGAAGTCACGCAGCTCGCCGCGTTCCAACGCCCGGTGCAGGTCGCCCACGGTGCGGAGCTCCGACTCGCCGGAGTCGGTCGTGTCGGCATCGAAGAACTCGATCCGGTTCCGGCCCAACGCTTTGGCGCGGTACATCGCGGCATCGGCCTGCGCCAACGCCATCGCCGCGGTGCCGGTGCCGCGGCTGAAGCAGGAGACGCCTGCGGACACGGTCGGGTAGGCCACTGCCCCGGCACCCAGGGACACCGGCTCGCCGACTTGATGACGGACACGCTCCAAGACGATCGACGCGGCGACTCGATCAGCGCTGCGAAGGAGCACGGTGAATTCGTCGCCGGCGAATCGCGACACGAGTCCGTCCGTTCCCACCGCGTCGGCGATCCGGCGAGACACCTCCTCGATCACGACGTCCCCAGTGGCGTGACCGAGGCTGTCGTTGATGACCTTGAAACGATCGAGGTCGAGAAAGGCAATGGCGACACCGGCGCCGCTGGTGTCGGCCAATGCCTGATCGAGCGCGTCAACGAATGCCGCGCGATTCGCCAGCCCGGTGAGCTGATCGTGGCCGGCGAGGTGCGCCAGCCGTTCGAGGGCGGCACGCCGTTCGGTGACGTCCTGGACGATCATGATCGAACGATCGTCGGTCAGGTTGACGTCACGTGCGACGGTGAGCGCGAGGTACACCTCGGTCCCATCGTGGTGGCTCACCGAGATCTCCTGCTCGGGAGCCTCGAGGTCGAGGACCCGGCCCGGGTCGACCAGTTCCCGTATCGACCGACCGACGAATGTGTCGGGCTGTCGATCGAACAAGGTCGCGAACAGGTCGTTGGCATTGACGATCATCTCGGCGTCCATCACGACGATCCCCACTGGCGAGCCCTCGAAGGCCACCCGGAATCTCTGCTCGCTGAGCTTCAACAGGCTCAGGGCGTCGTTGGTCGTGCGCACCAACTCCCTGACCTCGGCGGCCACGGCGACCTGGTTGGCGATGATCATGAGTTCCATGACGATGGCGATACCGACAGTGGGCACGCCGATCTGACCGGTGGTGATGACCTCGAACAGCGCGCCGAGCGTGGCGACGCCCACCAGCGCGTAGATCCACAGACGACTTCGCGACTGCACGGCGTAGTCCGGGTCGGCCCACTGAGCAGTCCGAGCTCCGACTCCGAGGAAGAGCGGGGCGAGGAACCAGCCGAGCATCACGACGAGGTGGGTGGAAGTGAATCCCCGGCTGAGGTGGTATGCGTTGGCGAGATCCGAGATCGCGGCCACGCACACGCCTCCGGCCATCCATCGCAGATACGGCCGACGGGGTTGGTGGATTGCTGCGACGAGCAGGACCGACGCGGCGAGGATGTCGACCGCGGGCGAGACCACCAGGTCGAGGGGCGGGGTCTGGAGGGAGCCCTGCTGATAGCTGCTCGCGAACAACGCGATCCACGAGATCATGATCAGCGACGAGGCCATCAGACCCGAGTCGGTGGCGACTCGGAGCCACGACAGCGATCTCAGGCCGCGGGTGGAGATGCGAAGCAGTCCGATGAAGCCGAGCGGGACGGACACCAGATAGATCTGGTCGACGAGCAGGCCGTGTCCGGTCGGTCCGCTGATGGAACCGGTCGCCGTCCACACCACTTGGTTGACGGCGTTGATGGCGGCAAAGCCGATCATGGTCCACCGGTCGAAGCGTCGTTGATCTCGCAGTCCAGTCGCCGCTGCCCACAGCAGGAACCACGGTGCCACCAGTTGGATGGCATTGTGGGCGATCCAGCCAGCGCCGCTCGGCCACTCGTGTTGGACCACGATGACGGTGACGCCGACGAACGCTGCGATCCGGACCGCACCCGCGGAACGGGGCAGGGCGCGCTGGAGTGGTCGGTTCACGTCTTTGTGGTCGTCACGTCGGAGACCTGACTTGACGAACTTGAGCGCTGTCGCACGTTCAGCTGCCGGGGTCAGATGGAGGACGGTGGCGCGGCGACCCAGAACAGCGACGCCCGCTGCTGGTCAAGGTTGGTCCACCGACGGACCGGCGTGCGCGTCGCCATCAGGCCGTCGCCGGCCCGAAGGACCGGTGTGGTGTCCCCGAGGTCCACGAGGATGAGCCCCGACGCCACGAGGATCAGTTCGGGCCCTTTGTGCAGAAAGGGCGGTCGTCCGGACTCGTCCCGCTCCAATCGCACGAGATGCGCGGCTGGTCCGAGGGAGAGATCATCGAACAACACGATCGCTTCCCCAGCGCACCAGCATCTCGTCCAGTCCGGTGATGGCGAGCCGCGAACCGGTCCCGATGTCGTCCTGAAGGACGAGATGCTCCAGGTCATCGGGTCCGATGTCATCCAGACCGCCACCCATTGCGTTCAGTCTCAGGGCGCCCGGGAGAGTGCCTACTCCTGACTTCTCGACGCGGCCGAGACTCAGAGCCCAGCGAATGCCACTACCGCCCGTCGCAGTTCAGCGCGAACGATCACCGGGTCCGTGCGGGCGCGGGTCAGCTCGGCGGCACTTCGCACCGTCGCAGCGGTGAGCATGGTCACGGTCTCGAGGTCGCGCTCGGGCTGATCGCCGAGCGCATCGCGCAGGATCTGCGCGAGCGAGCCGTAGAGCTCACGATGACCGGCGCCGAGCTCGGCCCGGACGTCGTCGGGCATGGCGGTCATCTCGTTCGAGGCCATGAGCATGGCGGCGTGGTCGGGTGCTGTGAGGTAGTCGAACTGCGCGTCGATCCATTGGGCGAGACGATCGCCGGCCGTGTCACCGGAAGTGGCGATCCGGTTCGAGAGTTCCACGAGCGGGCCGATGGTGACGCGGAACCAGGCTGCGAGGATGTGCGCTGTATCGGGGAAGTACCGGTACAGGGAGTTCCGGGCGAGCCCGACTTCATTGGCGATGTCGGCCAGGGTGACGTCGCGGACGCCGCGCTCGTTGAAGAGCTTGATGGCTGCAGCGATGACCGCGGCTTTCTGGCGCGCCACATGCTCATGCACGGAGTCGGCGGCGATCTTGGGCATCGGTCAGACGCTACCGGCGGGTTGGAGTTCTTCGATCCGGCCGGCGTGCAGGTGGAGATGACGGCTGGCGCCGGTGAGCTGGTCGGGGGTGTGGGTGACGATCAGTGCGGCCATGCCGCGCTGGCGGGCTTGGTCGACGAGGAGGGCCATGACGTCGCGGCCACGGGTCTCATCGAGCGAGGCGGTGGGTTCGTCGGCGAGCAGTACGGCGGGGTCGTTCATCAGTGCCCGGGCGATGCCGATACGTTGGCGTTCGCCACCGGAAAGCCGAGACGGGAGCCGATCCATCCGGTCGCCGAGCCCTACGGTCTCGAGCAGCCCTCTCGCCTTCTGCCTGGCGTCCCGGTCG
>JBBQLA010000093.1:0-7860 GCA_038327485.1 Acidimicrobiales bacterium | reverse complement strand
CCGACACAGCGAAGGCCGCTGACGTGAAGATGTGTCGGAGCGTGGGAGCAATGGCGGTGTCATTCGCGGTGAACACCGCAGCCGCGGACTCGACGAGATCCATCGGCGGGTTGTCGGCGACGAATCGCCGACACAGTTTCCAGGCGATGTAGCGGGCGGTGGACGGGTGGTGAGCCAGGTAGTTCAGCAGCGCCACCCCGTCGTCGTAGCCCTGGCCGTACGCCCGAGTCGGAACATTGACCCCTCCCCCGAAGGCCGTGACCGCAGTGCGACTGTGCTGCCAAGGAAGGAACTTGAAGTCGTAGGTGTGCGCTGAGTTCGAATCCCACTCGAGTCCCCACCCGGAGATGATCTGGGCGACCGCCTGGACATCGCCCTCGGTGTAGGACTGCTCGCCGTTGACGATCCCGAGCGTGTGGAGCTCAAGGAGCTCACGGGCGTAGTTCTGGTTGACGCCCCCGGGCTGGCTGGCATCGTTCGACAGGTTGTCGAGGTAGTCCAACATCGCTGTGCTGTGCGCCGATGCCGACAGCATGTCCTTGAACTTCCCGAGAGCGAAGGGCCGAACGACGTCCTCGTAGTCGCGAGTCCGCAAGAAGCCCATCCACGTGTGACGGCGCCAGATGTTGAAGTGGTTCGACCAGAAGTCGCACATCACCTCGTAGAGCTGGCGGTCGCTGAACACCGCGCGCTGGATGTTGGCGAAGTCCATTTCCTCGAACAGTCGATCCTGACCGGCGGCGGAGTCCTGCACCGCGTAGTTGGCCTTGTTCGAGTTGCGCAGAGTCTGGTAATCGGACCCGGACAGGCGGGCCTCGGCGTCGGCGAGACCGGATGGATTGAGCTGTTGATCGATCCAGGCAGTGACCCCGATCGACTGAACGGAGCTCACCAGGCCCGGTTTGGGACCGAAGGTGAGCTTGTTGACCACCATCGAAGCCAGCCCGGCCATGCCGTCGACCTGAGGCGCCGGTGGTGCCGTCGTCGGCGTTGGAGGGGGCAGCTCGGGAGCGGGCGGCGCGGTGGTCGTCGGGATCGGAAGCGGTGGCAGACCCTTCTTGGCCCTCGCCGCGTTGATCTTGGCGATCACCGCCGGGTCGCACGCCGAGGCCAAGGCGATGGCTGCCGGAGCGAGCAAGAGATGTCGCCGCGACGCTCGCCTCGGAGCCGGCTCTTCGGCAGGAGTCGGATGTTCGGTCACTGCATCGGCGGAGTCGCCCTCCACGATGCAATCAGTACCCAGCTGATCAATCACCTGCCGTGTATCGGTCGGGTCGCCGCGTCACCTTGAGCCGAATGGCCTATGCGGACGCCATCTTCCTGCTCAGGCGGTCTGGCCGAGTTCCTCGGACGACAATGCGAACTTCTCGAACTCATCGGAGGTGTCGGTGAGGTCCTCGAACTGGATGACGTTCAGCTCCTCGAAGCGACGTCGCAACCAGGCATCGTTGCGGTCGAGCAGCCCGAGCTTCTTGCAGTTGGGCACGATCTTGCTGAACAGCATCATCTGGAACATCTGCCGCGTCGGAGTCTGCGAGACGATGGTGATCGCCTCCTTGACCGGGACCTCCATACGCTCCCACACCTCCTGCTGGAGGAATCGGTCGCGCATGCGCACTGCGGCCTCGAAGGCGAACTGCTGGCGCTCGAAGATCTCGGCGTCGGTGAGCTCGGCGTAGTACTCCTTCAGCGACAGCACTCCGAAGGCCACGTGGCGGGCCTCGTCGCTCATGACGTAGCGAAGCAGCTGCTTGAGCAGTGGCTCGGTCGTCATCATGTGCATGAAGCCGAACGCAGCGAGCGCGAGGCCCTCCACCATGATCTGCATGCCGAGGTAGGTCATGTCCCACCGCGAGTCGGACACGATGTCGTCCAGAAGCATCTTGAGGTGGGCGTTCACCGGGTAGTACCCGTTCATCTTGGTATCGAGGTACTTGGCGAACACCTCGACGTGGCGGGCCTCGTCCATCACCTGGGTGGACGCGTAGTACTTGGCGTCGATCCAGGGCACGGTCTCCACGATCTTGGCGGTGCAGATCAGTGCGCCCTGCTCGCCGTGCATGAACTGGCTGAGCGTCCAGTTGTTCGATTCGACACCGAGCTTGAGCCACTCCAGCTCGGTCCACTTCTCGAACGGGGTGCCGACCACGTCGAAGTCGGCGAAACTCACGCCCATTCCCTGCTGCGCGACCATGTCGTTGATCACGACCTCTTCGGGATTGACCTCGGTGTCCCACGGCAGGTCGGTCTCGCCGTTCCACATGGAGGTCTTGGCCTTCTCGTACAGTTTGCTCAGCGCGGGGCGCTCGCCCTTTTCGTAGTTCCAGGTGAAGATCGCGTCGGAGTTGTCCTGGACGACGCTGATCGTCGACTGCATGTCGGAGTTCGAGACGGAAAGGATCGCCTCGAGGTCGTCCAAGTCCTCGCGTCCGATGATGTTCTCGATGTCGGTCATGTCATTGCTCCTGGGGCGTTGCGGGGATCGGTGTCTGGAACTGGCTGGCTGTCGGAATGCTGTGGCTGTCGGCCAGGCGGATGCCCGGCATGATGTGGATGGAGATCAATCGGGCGACATCGGCCTCACGAGTGAGGTCGACGGTCGGGCTCGGCGTGAACGTGTAGGAGATCACGAGTCGTGTCATCCATTCGACCGCTTCCTCCGCGACCTGAACCGTCGTGAACCGTTCGACCGAGCTCGACAGGAAGAGGACTGCAGCTCTGAGCAGCGGTCCCTGCCGATCGAAGGCCAGGAACGGCAACAGCACCTCGGGCTCGTGGCGCATGAGCATCTGCAACGGAGCGTTCTGACGGATCCAGCGAGCCGCACCGATCACTGCAGTGCTCAACAACTCTTCGAGGGAGTCGACCTGCGCGACCGAGCCGGTGACCTCGGCGAGCAGCCGACACAGCTCGTGGACGCCAGAGGCCTGCAGTAGCGCGGGCTTCCCTCCAGGAAAGAGCCGGTACACGGTGGCTCGCGACACGCCGGCTTCGCGAGCCACGTCATCGAGGGTCGTCTTGGCCAAGCCCCAGCGACCGATGCACGACAGCGTGGCCGTGACCACGCGGTGTTCAGCTCCGCCGAGCGCAGGGCGATCGAAAACGGTGAGGGCGCCAGTCGGCTCCACGATGGCACCCGCGCTCATGGGTGAGACAATAGGACGTGATTCGTCTCATTGCTACGAACGATGGGGTGACGTCGGTCACCTGGCCCCGATCTCAACGGCCGGTGCGTCGACCCCCCGGTGCGATGACACCGGCCAGGAACTGGGTTCGGACCAGCCGCCGCACCTCGTCCTCGTTGTCGATCGCCCATCGACCGGCGGTGCCGATGTGTGCCAACAGCATGCGTGTCACGTAGTCCGCTGCCTCGTCGAGATCCACATTCGCCAGCAGATCGGGGCTGTCGAGTAGATCTCGCACATAGTCACGCAACACTTGGTGTACCAAGGGCTCGGAGCTCAGAAGCGCCGAGAGGATCTCCTCCGGCTCGGCGTCGAGCAGCCGCTGCAACAGGTCGTATCCACGGATCCGGCTGCTGGCCGCCATGATCCCGAACACCAGGCGCGACTCCACGTCGGGATGCTCGGCGACCACTTCAGCCAACTCGGCCCAGAACCGGCCGACTTCACGCGTGACGGTCTCACGGATCAGCTGCTCGCGCCCGCCGGTGAAATACCGGTAGATCGTGGCTCGGCTGCTCCCGGCCTCGCCCGCCACGTCCTCGAGCGCGAACCCGGCCAAGCCGACACGATCGGCGCACACCACGACCGCGTCCATGATGCGCTCCCGTGCATCGACCGCCTCAGGCATTGGTCGAGTCAGGCATCAGAGGGTTCGAGCTCAGGGTCCGGCGCGGGAGCCGCTTCCAACTCGTCATCATCATCGTCGTCGCCATCGCCATCGCGATCGATGGCGTGCTCCTTGATCGCCCTCCGCAAGATGAGCGGATACCCGAGGATGGCGATGGCCGTGAAGATCGCCCACTGTCCCGCGTACCCACGGTGCGGACCTTCGTCCGGTACTGGCAGCGGAATTCCCGACAACAGCGGCCGGCGCGTCGCCGGCTCCTGGCCGGACAGCTGCAACCAGTACGGCTTCATCGCTCCGTACTGCCGACTGAACCGTGCCACGTCCACTCGTGCCAGGGAGCTGAGACGTCCGGTCGAAGCATCGGTCGACCCGAAGAACCCTTTGGTCTGCGTCGGTTGAGCCCACCCGACGATGGTGATCCGACCGGCCGGAGGCGCCGCTCCGTCGAACGGGGGCGTCGTGTCGGTCATCGCGAACGGCACGAAGCCACGCACCACCAGGATCGGCGTGCCACCATCGGCCGGGACGAACGGGGTGGCGATCCAGCGACCGGGGGCGCCGTCGAGTGTGCGGGACTGGATCTCGACCTCGGCCGATGTGTCGTAGGTCCCTACCGATTCGACTCGGCGGTACTGCAGCCGGGTGATGGTCGACTTCTGCAACTCCTCGTCGAACCCATCGGGTGACAACGGGACCCGCGCCGAGTTCCGCGCCACCAGCGAGTTGGCGACCTGCTTCTCGTGGAGGCGGTCGATCTGCCAGAACATTGCCGCGATCATTGAGGCGATCAGGACGAGGACCAGGAGGTGGGAGAGGATCCACTTCGGTCGCCACAGGAAGGCGTACACGCCTTCGACAGTACCGTCAGAACGGGGTCAGCTCGGTAGCACGTGATCGGCGAAGCGGTCGCGGAGATCCTTCTTCGAGAACTTGCCGACGCTGGTCTTGGGGATCTCCTCGACGAACACCACGTCATCGGGCATCCACCAGCTGGCAATCCGACCCTCGAGATGCACCAACACGTCGTCGCGAGAGAGCACTTCGCCCACCCGCACCACGACGCAGGCCAGTGGCCGTTCGGCCCACCGCTCATGAGGAACGCCGATCACCGCGGCCTCGGCCACGGCAGGATGGGCCATGATCTCGTTCTCGAGATCCACCGAGCTGATCCATTCGCCACCGGACTTGATGACGTCCTTGGTGCGGTCGACCAGCCGGATGTAGCCGGTCGACTCGACCACCGCCACATCGCCGGTGCGGAGCCACCCATCATCGGTGAAGGACTCCGGCGACCGGGGGTCGTCGTAGTACTCGCTGGCGATCCAGTTGCCGGCCACCTGCAGCTCGCCGGAGCTGGTTCCGTCCCACGGCGCCTCGGTTCCGTCTCCGGAGATCACGCGGAACTCGACACCCATCGAGATGATCCCGGCCGTCGCCCGCAGATCGGCCTTGGCATCCTCATCGAGATGTGCCAACGAGCTCTTCACGTGGCAGACCGACGCAATGGGGCTGGTCTCGGTCATGCCCCAGGCCTGCAGGATCGGCTTGCCGATCATGGCCCGGAAACCCTCGGAGAGCGCCTTGGGAACCGCGGAGCCGCCGCACGGGATCACCCTGATGGCACTGGTGTCACGGCCCTCGAGCTCGGGCAGAACTCCCATCCAGATGGTGGGCACGCCCGCCGCTACGGTGACCCGCTCCGACTCGATCAAATTGGCGATCGTCGCTGCCGACAGGTCGGGGCCCGGAAGCACCAGGTTCGCGCCCGACGCGACTGCGGCGTGGGCCAGCCCCCAGGCGTTGGCGTGGAACATGGGCACGACAGGCAGGATCGTGTCGGCCTCGCACGCCCCAAGGCTGTCCGCCGTCATGGCGCCGACAGTGTGCAGGTAGGTCGAGCGGTGCGAATACACGACGCCCTTGGGATTGCCGGTGGTGCCAGAGGTGTACGCCATCGATGCGGCGCGATGCTCATCGGTCACCGACCAGACCACCGGCTCGGCCAAGGCGATGAGGGCTTCGTAGTCGTGGACCTCGATGCCCTCGGGAACGTCCTCGAAGCCCGCGCCCGCTCCGTCGTCCATCACGACGAGATGTCGCACCGTCGTGAACGTCGACAACAAGGGGGCCAACGCAGCCGACAAGGAACGGTCGCAGAAGATGACCTCGTCGGCGGCGTGGTTGACGATGTAGGTCACCTGCTCTGGGAACAGCCGAATGTTGAGGGTGTGCAGCACCCGACCGGTACACGGCACGGCGAAATACAGCTCGAGGTGGCGAGCGGTGTTCCATGCGAACGTTGCGACTCGTGCGTCCTCGGTCAGGCCGAGGCCGGCCAGGGCGCCTCCCAGCCGACGGGTGCGCTCGGCCCACTCGCCGTAGGTCGTGCGCTCGATGCCCCGCGGCGTGTTGGTCACGATCCGCTTCTCGGGGAAGAGGTGCTCGGCCCGCCAGAACAACGACGGGACCGCGAGCGGTCGATCCTGCATCAGTCCCTGCATGTGATTCCCCTTGTGTTGCCGGATGCGGTGACCCGACCCGGGTGATCCCGGAACGAACGGTCGCAGCGTAGGGTCTCGTGAGGACCGATGGACGACGCAACACTCTCCCCCACCCCCGGTCCGAGCGCACCGGCGCGTCCCAGATGGCAACTGTTCCTGGTCATGGCGCCGATCGCCGGGGTACTCGTTGCCGGGTACTTCGCCGGGGCGGGGTGGCCGAAGATGTTCAACACCCACCCGCTGCTGTTGATCGCCCTGTCTCCGATCAACCGGTTCCTCCTCCTCACGACGAACCACCTGGACTGGTACTCGTACTACGGGGTCGGGTTGGCACGCCACCTCTTCCCCGATCCGTTCTTCTACCTGATCGGCTCGTGGTACGGCGTGCGAGCCATCAGGTGGATCGGCGAGAGTTCCCCCGCCATCACGAAGCTCACCGGCGAGGACGGCACCGGATTGAGCGATCCGGCGCATCGCAAGCTGATCTACCCCTTGGCGTTCTTCGTTCCCAACAACTGGGTGTCGTTGCTGTGCGGCGCGTCGGACCTCCCGTTTCGCACCTTCGCCGCCCTGAACATCAGTGGGACGTTGCTCCGCCTCCTGATGTGCCGGTGGATCGGGTCACTGTTTCAGCGCCAGATCGAGGACATCGCCACCTGGGTCGGGCGTTACTCGACGCAGATCACCGTGGCGTCGGTCGTCGTCGTGCTCATCGGCATCGTCATCCAGTTCCGACGGGGAACCGGCCAGCTCGTCGGACTCACCCACCTCGATGAACTCGATGGCGGCGACTGAGCCGACCAGCCGAAGCGACGGGCCGGTCGGGGCTACAAATCGAGCAGCGCGTCGAGGCCGACGGTCACGCCAGGATGCTTCGCAATGGCCTTGGTCGCAAGGATCACTCCCGGCATGAACGACGTGCGATCGATCGAGTCGTGTCGGATCGTCAGGGTCTGTCCGGTCGTGCCCAAGATGACCTCTTGGTGCGCCACCATTCCCCGCATGCGCACGGAGTGGATGTGGATGCCGCCCGCAGCGACTCCCCCGCGTGCGCCATCGAAGACGGTGGAGGTCGTCGGATCGTCGCCCCACTCAGAGGAGGCGGCAGCCATGCGCTCGGCGGTGGAAACGGCGGTGCCCGACGGTGCATCGACCTTGGCGTCGTGGTGGAGCTCGATGATCTCGGCGGTCTCGAAGTACGGCGCGGCCAGCTCGGCGAACCGCATCATCAGGATGGCGCCGATGGCGAAGTTGGGAGCGATCACGCAGTTCGAGGTCGAGAACGCCGTGCGGAAGGTCTCGAGGTCGGCATCGCTGAATCCGGTGGTGCCGACCACGGCGTGAAGGCCATGGCGGGCCAGCCACACCAGGTTGGCTCGAGCCGCGCTGGCCTCCGTGAAGTCGATCACCACCTGAGCCCCGGCGTCGATGAAGCTCTGCGGGTCGCCGGACACGAGCAGGTCGATCCCGGCGACACCGGCGACGCGACTGAGCTCGAGGCCCGAGTGATAGGGATCGACCGCTGCCACCAGCTCCAGGTCGGGGT
>JBBQLA010000092.1:0-7943 GCA_038327485.1 Acidimicrobiales bacterium | reverse complement strand
GAGAGCACTGCTCTCGTTGTGATGGGCTCATCATGGACCCAGCCGGCTGGAACTGTCAAGAGCACTGCTCTCGGATCATTGCAATGCTCTCGGAGTCGCGTCAGACTCTCCAGATGACCAGCCCCGCTTTCCCCGCCCGGGCAGCCACCCCTGCCAGTGGCACGAGGGCCCGTGTCCGAGCTGCACTCACCGACGAGATCAAGACCATCGCCCGTCGTCATCTGGCCGAGCGTGGTGCCGAGTCGCTCTCACTCCGAGCGGTTGCCCGCGACCAGGGCATGGTGTCCTCGGCGATCTACCGCTACTTCCCCAGCCGGGACCACCTGCTCACCGCGCTGATCGTGGACTCCTACGAATCGGTCGGTCGAGCGGCCGAGGACGGGGATCGAACGCGCAACCGAGATGACTTCGCCGGCCGCTGGTTGGCGATCTGTCGATCCATCCGGACGTGGGCGCTGGCGAATCCCCACGAGTACGCCCTCGTCTACGGCAGCCCCATTTCGGGCTACGCCGCGCCTCAGGACACGATCGACCCGGCGCTGCGGGTGATCCTCGTACTCATCGGGCTGCTGGTCGATGCAGTGGAGGTCGACGCGATCGTGGCCGGCGATCCCTTCGAGACCACCCGGTCGGTTCGCTCCGATCTCGCAGCAATCCGCAACGAGATCGCACCGGGAGTGCCCGACACTGTGTTGTCCGGGGGGCTGTTGGCTTGGATGGAGTTGTTCGGGTCGATCAGCTTCGAGTTGTTCGGCCACTTCGAGAACGTGATCTCGGATCGAGACGCGTTCTTCGACCTGCAGATGCGATGCGCCGGACGCCTGCTGTTCGCCGCCGAGTAGCTGGCCTGAGCTAGGAGCGCAGCCCTTCGTCGGAGTCGAGGGGTGGGAGGAACTCCAACTTGATGTCGCCCAGGCGCACGAGGATGGAGCTGATCCAGCCGCCCATGGCCGAGAAGTGCAGATCGAGCACCGAGCCGTCGGCCAGGGTGGCTTCGTCCAGCTCGTAGGACCCCTCGTAGCTGACCTCGATGGCGTGCTCGATGTCATCGAGATCGTCGCCGTAGGACGCCTCGAGCGTCGGCCCCGAGCGACGCAACGTCTCGTCACCGATGGCCGGGCTCTCGAGCGGCAACTTGTCCAGGATCAGCTGCGGATCGGCGGCTTCGACCAGACGCTGGATGCGCAGCACCACCTCGATCTCGATGCGGGGCGGCTCGCCGAACTCCTCCTCGATGTACCAGGAGCGGTAGGCGGTCTGTGACCAAGTGGGCCAGTCGAGGGTGATGTCGCAGCGCACTCGCGGGGGCATGCCCTCGCCGGGAAGCGAGTAGCTGGTCTCCCAGGTGAGATCACCCAGGAGCACGTCGGTCTGGAACCGTTCCTCGAAGGCTTGGCGCTCGAGCATGGCCTTCTCGAGCGCGTCGCGAAGCGCGCCGATGGCGTCGGTGAACACATGATCGAGCATGAGTCCACGCTACTGGTGCAAATCCACCGGCTCCGCAGGACGGACTGGGTTCAGATGCTGGCGAGGGACTCGGCGTCGATCTCGTACAACACCGACGAACCGGCGGTCACCTGGTTCACGAATCCGGCGGCAGTGGGAAGGATCTGCTCGGCGTAGAAGCGGGCCGAAGTGATCTTGCCCTCGAGGTAGGCGGTGTCGGACGATCCGGCCTCGAGCTCGCCGTTGGCGGCCAACGCCAGCTTGGAGATCAGCCAACCGCCCACCACCGTCCCGAAGATGCGGAGGTAGGGAGTGGCGCCCGAAAGCGCCTCGACCGGGCTCCCGAGCCCGTGGGTGAAGATCCAGTCGGTGGCCGTCTGCAGCGTGTCGACGCCGTCGGACAAGTTGTCGGCGATCGACGCCAAGTGGGCGCCTCCGGCGCGCAGCTCGTCGACGGTGATCTTGATCGAAGCGACCAGATCGTTGAACACACCGCCCATACGCATGGGGAGTTTGCGGCCCACCAGGTCCATGGCCTGGATACCGTTGGTGCCTTCGTAGATCGGCGCGATCCGGGCGTCACGGAAGTGCTGGGCGACGCCCGACTCCTCGACATAGCCCATGCCGCCGTAGATCTGTACGGCGAGTGAGGTGACCTCCATGCCGACGTCGGTGCACCATGCCTTGGTGACCGGGGTCAGGAGATCGGCGATCTCCTCCCAGCGTTCGGCCTCTTCGCCTTCGAGGCTGCGGTGCATGTCGATCGCCATCGAGTTGTACGACACCAATGCACGCATGGCATCGATGTTGCTGCGCATGGTCAGCAGCATTCGCCGCACATCGGGGTGGGCGATGATGAACGCCGGCTCCTTGGAGTCGCCGCCGATCTCGCGACCCTGGCGGCGCTCCTGGGAGTACTGCAGTGCCTTCTGGTAGGCCGCGTCTCCGAGTGCGAGGCCTTGGATGCCGACGGCGATGCGAGCCGCGTTCATCATGGTGAACATGGCGCGCATGCCCTGGTTCTCCTCGCTCACGAGGAAGCCGGTGGCGCCACCGTCGTCGCCGTAGCTGAGGACACAGGTCGGCGACGCGTGGATGCCCATCTTGTGCTCGATCGACACGCACTTCACGTCGTTGCGCTCACCCAACGAGCCGTCCTCGTTGACCAGGAACTTGGGCACGATGAACAGCGAGATGCCCTTGGTGCCGGCCGGCGCGCCGGGAGTGCGGGCCAGCACGAGGTGGATGATGTTGTCGGCCAGATCGTGCTCTCCGAAACTGATGAAGATCTTGGTGCCGGTGATCTTGTAGGAGCCGTCGTCCTGCGGGACGGCCTTGGTGGTGCACAGGCCCACGTCGGACCCGGCCTGGGGCTCGGTCAGGTTCATGGTGCCGGTCCACTCGCCGGTGGTGAGCTTGCGGAGGTAGGTCTCCTTCTGCTCCTCGGTGCCCCACGCCTCGAGCGCCTCGACGGCGCCGATGGTCAGGCCGGGGCACATGGTGAGCGCACCGTTGGCCGCCGTCATGAACTCCTGCGTGGCGGAGAACACCACCATCGGGAAGCCGGCGCCGCCGTAGTGCGGGTCTGCGGCGAGCCCCTGCCAGCCGGCCTCGACGAACTTCTTGTACGCCGGCTTGAACTCGGCGGGCGTCTCGACGCCCTCGGGTGTCCACTTGAGGCCGACGCGATCGCCCAGCGCATTGATGGGTGCGAAGACCTCGTTCATGAAACGACCGTGCTCCTCGACGACCGAGGCGATGGTCTCGAGATCGGCGTGGCTGTATTTGTCTGTCTTGGACAGCTGCTCGACAGCGCCGATGTGGCGCAAGGTGAACATGGCGTCCTTGATGGGTGACCGGTACTCGCTCATGTCTCTATGTTACCGAGGGGTAACTTCGATTGTCACGCGGGTTCGGGGAGTGAGCGCTCACGACTCGTGGACCGGCCGAGACGCAAAACGACTCGTGGCGACCTCCGGTTTCCCGGAGGTCGCCACGGACAGAACTGTCGGTTGGTCGAAGGTCAGTTGAAGGTGTAGCTCGTCGTGTGCTGACCCTGCACACCGGAGTTGGTGTAGTTGTTGGAGAAGGAGTTCGCCTGCCCGAGCGAGAAGATCTTCCCACCACCGATGTCCGGTGGGTTCGAGACGACCGGGATGGCGATCGACGGGAAAGCGACGCTCGCTGCAGCGGAGGCGATGATGTTGGACAGGGTTCCGCTGGCCCCCACGCCGACGTACATGGCGCTTCCCATGACATCATCGGTCGGGAACGGGATCGACGGGAAGAGCGACGCAAGCGTGCTGCCGAGCGTGGCGAGCCCATTGCCGAAACCGCCGAGGGCCTGGAAGATGAGGTCGACGATCTGGCTGGGGTCGGAGGGGAGCGTGGCGCCGCCCAGGACGCTGTTGAGCACCGTCTTGAGGGAGTTCGCCGCGGTGGTGGCCACCGAACCGACACCGATCAGGTCGGCCTCCATCTTCCAGGACCAGACGCCGGCGATCTCGATCTTGGCGCCCTGCAAAAGGTCAGCCACGTCGGGCATGGCCATGTCGTTGAAGTTCACCGCACCCTGCTCATTCGGAGCATAAGTATGTGACCCACCCTCACCGGGGCCCTGGTCGAAGAGCCCGGGCCAGGCGTTGGCGCCCGTGACCACGCCGGTCGTCGCCGAATTGGCAACGCCGATCGTCATGCGGAACCAGACGTTGATGTTGAACGGCTCGTCGTTCGCGCCCACACAAAAGATCACACAGGTCTTGTCGTTACTGCTGTTCACAGTCACGCTGGTGGCTTTGAACGCTACGTTCGCCTTGGGCGGGCCACCGTAGGGAGCGGGCGGGGTGCACGCAGCGCCCATCAGGCCCACCGTCGCCGTCAGGACGATCGCGCTGACAGCGCGACGTGAACGGGTCTTGATCATGTTCTCTCCCTCGTTGTGAACCACTCGCCGAGTGGCAGTCGTCACAGAGTAGGCGAACGACGTTCATCTGTCACGCTTTGACCGCCGCGATGTGGATCCATCACGGCGAGCCGAACCGATGACCCCATGCTGTGGCGGTTGATCGACGCGATTCGACGACCCGGCTGGACCGCCAAGCGCGCCGGCGAACTCAGGTCGCCGAGGGCTTCCACGGTCGCGTCGAGGTCGTCAGCCACGAGCGTGACGCCCCACAGCGACGCCGCGCCGCCAGTGGGCTCAGCCGGTCCGACCACTTCGACGATGACCCCACCGGACCAACAGAACACCTGCAGCGACGGCGCTTCAGCAAGAACGACCTGGCGGCGTCGACGTTCCTCGCTCCCGACCACGGCCAACGCATCCAGGGTGCGGTCGACGTCGCCGGTCATGAGGACGACGTGGTCGATCCCGATGATCCCGTTGGGGTGCACCACTGCGATTGGATCGACCGCGGGCGGAGCGACCACGACGATGCCGTCGATCGAGCCCCCGCCCGGACGGCCATCGAACGCCCAACCGGTGAGCCCGCGACCCGAATCGGATCCGGCGAGCTGGATGGTGATCCCCGCGATCACCACGCCGGACTGGTTCACCCTGAACCCGGCGCGCTCCCAGCTCGCCGCGTCATCGGCGGCGCGCAGGAGCGAGAGCGGGTTCACCGTGCTCCCTCGGTGTCGGTTTCGGCCGAAGCTGCCGCCCGTGCCTCGGCGTAGGCGAGCAATGTGCGATCGCGGGCGGCGCGGTGATCGACGATCGGTGCGGGGTAGTCCGAGCCGAGCGTGATTCCCGCTGCGGCCAACTCGAGCGGACCGAGGCTCCAGGGCTCGTGGATCGAACGACGATCCAGGTTCGCCAGTTCCGGTACCCATCGACGGATGTAGTCGCCCTCGGGGTCGAACTTCTTCGACTGGGTCACGGGGTTGAAGATCCGGAAGTACGGCGCGGCGTCGGGGCCGGTGCCGGCCGCCCACTGCCAGTTGCCGACGTTCTGTGCCACGTCGCCGTCGACGAGCTGGTGTCGGAACCAGCGCTCGCCTTGTCGCCAGTCGATCAGCAGGTCCTTGACGAGAAACGAGGCGACCACCATGCGCACGCGATTGTGCATCCAGCCGGTCGCCAGGAGTTGCCGCATCCCCGCGTCGACGAGGGGGTAGCCGGTGCGGCCGTGCTTCCAGGCGTCGAGGGCGGTCGGGTCGTCGAGCCAGTCGATGCGGTCGAAGTCCGTCTTGAGCGCGTTGGTGACCAGCGACGGTCGCTCGGCGAGCAGATGCGCAAACCAGTCCCGCCACGCCAACTGCCGTACGAAGCTCAGCCGGGCCGGGGTGCCGAGACCGACTGCTTCCATCACCCGGCGGGGTGAGACCGTCCCGAATCGAAGGTCGGCGCTGAGCCGTGATGTGCCATCGAGGTCGGGCCGATCGTGCACCTCGGGGTAGGCGTCGACTTGGGTGCACCACTGCTCGAGGCGATCGAGGGCAGCGTGTTCGCCCCCGGGTTGCCACGTGGTGGTCGGCGCCGACGGGAGTCCGTGCCCGGGCTCCGCCGTCACCGAACGTGGACCGGAGCCGTCGGGCCACGGCGCCGGCGATGTGGCCGCCCAGGTGTTCCAGAACGGGGTGAACACCTGTGACAAGGTGCCCTTGCGGGTCTGGATCGCGCCGGGGTGGTGGACCATCGTTCCCCACCAGGTTTGCCGGGGAACGGGTCGGGGTGACGCCGACGCCCGGGCACGATGGACCGCGGTGTCTCGTCGATGGGAGTAGGGCGTGGCGTCGGCATTGGCGTGCACGACCGCGGCGCCGACCTCGTTGACGACCTGGGCGACGAGGTGGGCCGGGTCGCCGTACTCGACTCGCAGACGTCCTCCTCGTGAGATCAGCTCACCGTCGAGTGCGATGAGGTGGGCCACGAGCTGGTCGCGGCGGAAGGTGCCGGCACGGTCGAAGAGGATGGGTTCGATCACGTACAACGCGGTGGTCGGACTCACCGGATCAACGGCGGCCCACGCCGGGTTGTCGTCGAGGCGAAGGTCCCGTCGGAACCACACGATGGTCGGGCTCTCAGCGCTCATCGACATGCTGCGTCAGGGATAGCGTGGCGCCGTGATCGATGACCAATCCGAGGCGAGACGTCGAGAACTCGTTCTGCTGGTCGCGGTCGCCACCTACGTCGCGGCGTCGCTCATCGCCAACGTGATGTCGGTGCGGATCGTGCGGATCGCCGGCTTCAGCATCGATGCCGGCACCCTGACCTATCCGCTCACCTTCACGCTGCGAGACGTCGTTCACAAGGTGGGCGGCCGCCGCGCCGCCCGGATCACGATCATCGTGACGGCCTTCCTCAATGTCTTCATGGCGCTGTCGCTGTGGGCTGCTGCGATGTTGCCGGCCGACGCTGCCGTCGGGCCCCAGCGCGAGTTCGGCCAGGTCCTGGTGTCGACGTGGCGCATTGTCGTCGCGTCGATCACGGCCCAGGTCATCGCCGAGCTCGTCGACACCGAGGTGTATCACGCGGTCACCCGACGATTGGGCAAACGGGCGCAGTGGGCACGGGTGGTGTTGTCGAATGCTGTGTCGATCCCGATCGACTCGGTGCTGTTCAGCGTGATCGCGTTCTCGGTGCCGAGCCCGGTGCTGCAGAGCATCATCTGGGCCAACATCATCGTGAAGGGTGTCACCTCGCTGGTGACGTGGCCGCTGATCTACGTCGTGAAGGATCCGCCGGTGCTCAGCGATGAGCAAGCAACCGATCGACCACGCGAGTCAGCCACGACACCGGTGGGATCGTCATGAGCCAGGCGATCGGCGACCACCACTGACGGGCCGCCACGAGGGCACGGGCCACGGCCAAGTGGTCGCGGGAACGATGGCCGTCGATGGCAATCCACCAGAGGTGCGATTCGACGTCGGATGGCAGCAGGCCCAGCGCGGCGAGGTCAGGAACGGAAGTCAACGGCACCACTGGGATGCCCATCGGCAACAAGCGCTCAGCGATCGCAGCAAAGCGAGCGTCGGAGCTGCGATCTGGGTTGAAGATCAGCACGGTGGCTGCTCAGTCCAACAGATCGCCGCTGGGGTTCAGGAGTTGCGACCAGCGTTGGGCTTACGGCCGTGGTTGGCCTTCTTCCGTCGAGCGTTGATCTTCTTCTTGTTGGTTCGCTTCGACATAGTGGCCGCAACGCTACTGGGTCGCGCCGACCCGGGCCCAACTGAGCAGGCGATCGGCTTCCCAGGTGTTGATGATCCGGTCCGGATCGGCGCCGGCAGCGACCGCCTTGTCGCAGCCCGAGACCTGCCACTCCATCTGACCTGGAGCGTGGGCGTCGGTGTCGATCGAGAAGAAGCAGTTCCAGTCGAGGGCCACTGCGAGGAGTTCCTCGGGAGGGTCCTGACGCTCGGGGCGACAGTTGATCTCGACAGCGGTGTTGGCTGCCGCGCAGGCGGCGAACACCAACTCGGCGTCGAATTTCGAGGCGGGACGACCGGTGCCTGCGACCTTGCGGCCGGTGCAGTGGCCCAGGATGTCGACGTGCGGG
>JBBQLA010000091.1:0-7972 GCA_038327485.1 Acidimicrobiales bacterium | reverse complement strand
GTCCCGCTCGATCGTGAAGCCGGACTACGTGTGGAAGCGGACCGACGAGTGGATCAATTTCCCGTGGTCCACTCTGCCGCCCGTTCGTCAGGGCTGACCGTCAGCGATCAGGGCGGAGCTGACCATCCACAACTTGCGAGCCGCGATGTCGTCCTTGGCCCACGGCGCGGTGCGAGCCGGCTTCGACTTGGCCCAGTAGCCACCGTTGGTCGCCAACGCTGTTGGTGAGGTGGCGAGGAAGATCGACGTGAGCGCGCCGACGGCCGGCGAGATGCTCACCAGCGGCGCCGCCTTCATGAGCAACCCGTTCAGGCCGGTCATGTCGCCGGTCTGGCCGAAGTCACTGCCGACCGACCCCGGGTGCAGCGCGTGACTCACGACACCGTCGCTCCCCCACCGGGCAGCCAGCTCGCGGGTGAACAGGATGTTGGCGAGCTTGGAGCGGAAGTACGTGACCCAGCCGCTGTAGTGCTTGGTGGACTGGAGGTCGTTCCACCGGAGCCCACCGATGGCACCCCAGTGGGCCAGTGAGCTCACATTGATGACTCTCGGCGACGGGGCCGACTTGATCTGGTCCTCGAGCAGCGTGGTGAGCAGGAAGTGGCCGAGATGGTTGACACCGAACTGCGTTTCGAACCCCTCCGTCGTGGTGGAACGGTTGGACAGGATGCCGCCGGCGTTGTTGATCAGCACGTCGATCCGAGGCGTGCGCTCGGCCAGGTCGGCCGCTGCGGCGCGGATCGATGCGAACGACGACAGGTCGAGGGGCACTGAATCGACGTCAGCCCCGATCGCTCGGGTTCGAATCGTGTCGAGCGCAGCGGCCGCCTTGGGCTGATTGCGACACGCAATCACGACCCGATCACCCATCGATGCCAACGCAACAGCGGTCTCCAAGCCGATGCCGGTGTTCGCCCCGGTGATGACGATGGTTCGTTGATCGGACACGGTGCGACACTATCGGCGGTCCGGCGCGAGACTCCCCGGGTGGCAACCGTGGTCGAGACACCGACGTTCGAGCAGCTCGGCGTCAGCAAGGCTCGGCTCGTCATGCGAGGTGTGCTGCACGCGTGCCCCGTGTGCGGCAAGCACGGTTCGATTGTGAAGTGGTTCGGTATCACCGACCGATGCCCGCACTGTCACTACCGCTTCCACCGAACCGAGGGGCACCAGATCGGATACGTCGGGCTCAACACCGTCGTGTGCTTCACCCTCACCTTCGTGACGGTGCTCGTCGGGACGATCCTCATGGTGCCCAACATCAATTCCACCGCGTTGATCATCGCCGGGCTGGTCCCCGCTGCGCTCGGGCCGATCGTGCTGTTGCCGTCCTGCCGGATGGCGTGGGTCGCCCTCGACCTGCTGTTTCGTCCGCTGCAGCCCGGCGATCAGGTCGATCCGTAGCGGGCTTCCCTACCGGGCGTACATCGCCTCGATCTCGTCGGCGAAGGTGGCGTTGACGCCGCGCCGCTTGAGCTTCGACGTCGGGGTCAGAAGTTCGGAATCGGGCAACCATTCCTCACCGAGCACCGTCACCTTCTTCACCCGCTCGGCGTTGTTGAACAACGCCATGGCATCGACGAGCCCAGCCTCGATCTCAGCGATGACCTCCGGTTCCGTCGCCAACTCGGCCAGTGACTTGCCACCCAGTCCGTGCTGCTCGGCCCACACCATCGTTGGGTCGGGATCGAGCACCACCAGTGCGGACACGAACGGACGATTGTCACCGATGGCAGCAGCCTGACCGACCAGCGGAATGCCCTTCAGTGCGGCCTCGAGATTGGCCGGACTGATGTTCTTACCGCCGGCAGTGATGATCAGCTCCTTCTTGCGGTCGACGATCTTGATGTAGCCGTCGGCATCCATCTCCCCGATGTCGCCGGAGTGCAGCCACCCGTCGGCGTCGAGCGCCTCGTCAGTCTTCCCGGGTTCGTTGAGATAGCCCTCGAAGACCAACCCACCACGGCAACACACCTCACCGTCCTCGGCGATCCTCACCTCCACGCCCGGACACGCCGGGCCGACGGTGCCAACCTTGGGCGAGAAGGCCGAGAAGCACATGGGACCGGAGTTCTCGCTCATCCCGTAGATCTCCGACAGCGGAACTCCGATGGCGCGGAACCAGCGGATCATGTCCGGCTGCATGGGTGCGGCGCCGGTCACCGCCAGAACGATCTCGTCGAGGCCGACCAACTCGCGGATGGTCGAGAAGGCCACGCTGTCGAGGAAGGCGTAGGTCTCGCGCTGTTCGTCGGTGACCGTGCCGTCGACCATCGCCTCGCAGATCGGAATGGCTGCAGCCACTGCCTCGTCGACGGCCTTCTTCTTCTCGGGATCAGCGGCCAGCGCCGCGTTGACCCCGGCGTAGACCTTCTCCCACACCCGAGGGACGCCGAACATCACGTTCGGCTTCACCTCTCGGGCGTATGCCGCGATCTGGCCGGCCTCGGGGCAGGTCGAAACGGTGTAGCCGAGAAATGCTCCCTGATAGTGGCTCGACATCCGCTCGGCGATGTGGGCCATCGGGAGGTACGAGACCACTCGCTTGCCGACGAAGTCATCGAATCCGTAGGCCTCCTTGAGGCACTCGACGGTCCAGCAGATGTTGCGGTGGCTCAACATCACGCCCTTGGGATTTCCCGTTGTGCCCGAGGTGTAGATGATCGTGGCGAGATCATCGGCCGACGGCGTCGACGCGGCCTCCGCCAGATCGAGGGGATCGGACTCCATCAAGGTGGCCCACGTCGTGAGCTCGGAGCCCTCACCGGTCGCCGGGGGGTTCAGGATGATCGTCGTCTCGAGCTTCGGGAGCTGGTCCGCGGCTTCGATGAACCTCGCCAGGAATCCCTTGTCCTCGACGATGGCCAGCTTGGCGTCGCAGTGACCGGCCAGATAGGCCACCTGCTCGGCCGACGACGAGTTGTAGATCGACACCGGAGTCGCTCCGAGGAAGAGCACGGCGAAGTCGGCGACGTGGAACTCGGGGATGTTGCGCAACATCATCACCACGCGGTCGCCTCGGCCGATGCCCTGCGCGGCGAGTCCCGACGCCAACCGTGCCACCTGATCGGCCCAGCCGGAGAAAGTGATCTCGTTCCAGGAGCCGTCCTCGTTCTTGGAACGCAAAGCAACCTGGTCCCCGAGTGAGTCGACCGTCTTCAGGAACTCGGTACAGACGTTGCGTCCCTCGACGCGCGCGAGCAGTTCCTCATTGGTGACCGACATGAGCAGGGACCCCCTGGTGTGAAGTGGGCCACATCGTACTGACTCGAGGCAGAAGTCTCAGCCGGAAGCGACCGTCATGGAATACGCGCCTTCAGTCCCCGAGGTTCCGGCGCTCACCAGGACATCGCAGGTCTGAGCCGACGGCGTCGCGACGACGGTTGCCGTTGCCGGCTGACCCGGGGCGTCGGGCACGGAGACCGCCGGAGGAACCACCCCGGTGGTCGTGGTTGGCGCTGCCGCAGGATCGGCCGTCGCCGGATCGACCGTCGCGGTCGGCGAGACGCAGGTCACCGCGATACCGGCGCGCAGTGCGGCGTCGGGGGTCAACGTCACCGTCGCGCCCGAGTTCGGCGGCACGTGCAGCGTCGCGTGCTGGTCGGAGGTTGTCACCGATCCCTTCGCCGAGGTTCCGCCATCGAACCCGAGCGTGTTCACCAGGTCCTCGAGAGTCAGCTCATACTTGGTCGCCTTGGTCGGCGGCGTGCCCGTTGCCAGCGCTCCTTTGCGGCCTAGCCACTCGACGATCAGGAAGTGATCGCCGGTACCGGACAGCGCGTGACCCTGGAGATCAGCCACTCCATACCCGGCGGCATCGACCACCACCGCTCGTGACTCGGTGGTACGACCGCCGGTCCCGCCGAAATCCAGGTGCAGGCGGGCCGGGGCTTCCAGGCTGAAGGCGAAGACGGCGACCGGCGCCTTCGGACCGACGACGCCCGTCATCGCCGCTCCCAGCGTGAGACGCGACGGAACGACCTCCGTCGCAGCGACGTCAACGGTGGCCCCTGGCTTTCCACGAACCACCAGCGAAATGGTGCCAGAGGCCGGCGGAATCACCACGTGTGCGGTACTCACGTCGTGCTCGCCGACGCCATCCTGGTAGCGGTCGATCGACGCCGTGCCTTTCGAGACGTCGACCACCACCGGACGACCGAAGATCGCCGGGAACGTCGCCAAGGCGATGCCCTGCGAGCCGATCTTGACCGACGCCGGTGACCCACTCCGCAGGGACACTCGAGGTGTCGGACCGGCCTTCAGTGGCGTGGCGGTCGTGGTCGGTGCGGCCGGCTCACCCGAGTCGTCGTTACGCACCACCACGACGATCACCAGCGCGACGACCGCCAACAATGCCACCAGCCCCGCTGCCAGGGTCGTGAGTCCGATGCCGCGCTGGGGCCTCGGACTGGCAACGTCGATCGCTGATTCGGCAAGGTCGGGCGGCCCTACCGGCGGCGATATCGGGAAGTGGCTTTCGCCCTGCGCCTCGTTTCCCCCGCCAAGATTGTGCTGGTCAGCCATCTGCGCCCCTCGAGCTCGACCACCGAGCGTACGTGACGGGATTGACCGGTCGGCAACGCTGGAGCAAACTCTTGACCGAGCGGTCTAGTTCTTGTGGACGGGCCAGCCAACCTCATCCCTCCAAGGAGCCCTCATGCCCAACGCAGTCATCGTCGACGCAATTCGTACCCCCGGCGGCAAGCGCAACGGCGCGCTGTCGGGCTGGCACCCCGCCGACCTCGCCTCAGAGGCCCTGAAAGCCATCGTCGAGCGCAACAACCTCGACCCGGCGCTCATCGACGACGTGATCATGGGCTGCGTCATGCAGGCCGGTGCCCAGTCCCTCAACATCGGCCGCAACGCCGTGCTCGCCGCCGGTTTCCCCGAGACGGTCCCCGCCACCACGATCGACCGCCAGTGCGGTTCGTCACAGCAATCGGCTCACTTCGCCGCGCAGGGCGTCATGGCCGGCGCGTACGACATCGCCATCGCTGCTGGTGTCGAGGTCATGTCCCTCGTGCCGATGGGCGCATCGGTCGGCTCAGGCAACTTCGGTTGGCCCTTCGGTGACCGGGCCATGGCCCGCTACGCCGATGCCGAGATCATCGAAGGCCAAAAGGGCCTCGTCGGCCAAGGCATCGGCGCCGAGTGGATCGCCAACAACTGGGGCATCAGCCGCGAAGATCTCGACGCCTTCGCCGCCGAGTCACACGCCCGGGCCGAGCGTGCCTCCGATGAGGGCCGCTTCGACAACGAGCTGATCTCGGTCGAGTCGATCATCCGTGACAAGGAGTCCGGCGAGATCAAGCGTCTCGGCGAGCAGGTCTCACGCGACGAGGGCATCCGCCCCGGCTCCAGCGTCGAGTCGCTGGGCAAGCTCAAGCCGGCCTTCCTCCCCGAGGGCAAGGTCACGGCCGGTAACTCCAGCCAGATCACCGACGGCGCGTCTGCCGTGCTGATCATGAGCGAGGAGAAGGCCGCCGAACTCGGATACACCCCTCGCGCCCGCTTCCACACCTTCGCCCTGGCCGGCGTCGATCCGGTCTCGATGCTCACGGGCCCGATCCCGTCGACCCGCAAGGTGCTCGAGCGGTCCGGCCTGTCGATGGCCGACATCGATCTGTTCGAGATCAACGAGGCGTTCGCGTCGGTCGTGCTGGCGTGGCAGAAGGAACTCGACGCCGACATGTCCAAGGTCAACGTCAACGGCGGCGCCATCGCCCTCGGTCACCCGCTCGGCGCATCGGGCGCCAAGCTGATGGGCACCCTGCTCAACGAGCTGGAGCGCACCGGTGGCCGCTACGGCCTGCAGTCGATGTGTGAGGGCGGCGGACTCGCCAACGCCACCATCATCGAACGCCTGGGCTGAGAATCTGCGCGACACCCCGGGTGTGTCTGCACCCGGGGTGCGTGTGATGCTGGAGCCATGACGAAGTGGCGCGTGATCGGACTGGTGGTGGTCGTGGGACTCATCGCCCTGCTGGTCAAGGCGTTCGATACGAGCATCGCTCAGTCCACGATCGCAGTGCTCATCGGTGCAGCCCTGCTGCGCGTCGGGTGGGCCATGGTGTCCGGCCTGGCCCAAGTGCCTCCGGCCCCGCTCGAACCCGGGCTGCTGCGCAAGGTCAAGATCATGTACCGCTGCAGCAACTGCGGCGCCGAGGTGCGCATGACCATCGCTCCCGACGAGGACCCCGAGCCGCCTCGTCACTGCATGGAGGACATGGAGCTCGTCGCTCCGATCATGGAGTGAACTCGCCCAACGGCTCAGGTCGCGGCGGCGAGCGAGCTGCCGAGGAGTGCGAACGCCGCAGCATCCTCGCTGTTGCCGACGCCCGTGGTGCGCCACACATCGAGGATCAGTACGAAGCCGGGGCCGACGATCGCGAGCCCGTGGTGCTCCTGGTTCGTCCCGAGGTCGAAGTCGACCGCCGGGAGACCCCCGAATGCCGTGGTGTCGGTAGCGCGAGTGGCTCGGGTCGATGCCGACGCTGCGTACGAGTCGACCACAGCGGCGACCGCACCGGCAGCGGACACGTCGACCGACTGGATCCGCACCCGAGCGAAATGGCCCGCCGAGAGCGTCGACTCCGCGATCAGCGGCACCTCCGACACGACCGAACCCGCCGGCGGCGCCACGGTGATCGAACCGGGCATGACGATCTTCACCGGGCCGAGTCGGATCAGATTCGGGTTGACCGGCGTGGTGGTCGTGGTGACCTTGGGACACTTCTTGGTGCAGACCGGAACGGGAACGGTCGCTGGCGGTTGCGTTGTGAGGGAGGAGTAGGCCACCAGCGTCGTCGTCGGCGGCACATAGACACCCACGCTCGGGGTGGTCGTCGATCGAGTCGTCGTCGAGGCAGAGGGCCGAGTCACCCACCATCCCACTCCGACCAACAACAGCAGACCGAGCAGACCGAGCGCTGCGATGACCGTGCGACTCACCGGCTCCTCGAGATGTTCCTCCCCCTGGCGGGCCACTCGGGAGGTCGAGAAGTGGCCAGTACCCCTGGCCTGAGCCTGTTCGCGGAGACGCGCGGCGGCTTCCTCGGCGAGAACTCGCGTGGCGGCGATTTCGGCCTCGGATCGGGCCCGTTCGAAGTCATGACCGCAGAAGCTGCACATCTCTGTCTCGACGGGTACGAGGAACTGGCACGCTGGACACTGCTTCACCCCTCCCGATCGGCGTCAGCACCCTCGAGTTGAGGTGGGGAGTTATCCCCAGACTGTGGACGAACCTGGGGAGGATCACACGCGTGCAACTCAACCGTCACCGCTTTGTCACCTGTTCGACACCTCACGGCCGCCTCCGAGGGGACGGCTCAGCGCAATTGGGTGGCGGTGATGATGCCGGCGAGGATCGCGCCCAGACCCCCGACGAGGTACCAGCCGCTCGGCGACCCCGGAAGTGTCGACGTGTACTGCAGGAAGATGGTGAGGATGCCGGCGCCGAAAAAGAAGAACATCAACGCTGGAACCCAGGTGGGGCTCGGCATGTCGTACTTCGAGTGCGTCGGCGGGGTGTACCGGGTGGATGCCTCCGGCTCGTCCCGGCCGGCGCGGCTGCGAGATGTCGCAGCGATCGGCTCGGCGCCCTTCTTGGGAGTCACCCGACCCGACGAGGTCGGCTTGCCGGCTTCGATCCTGCGCTTCGTCGGTTTGGCCACGGGGATCCACAGTAGGCGACGGCCAACTACCCTGCCCACGTGCCGCGGATCCTGGTGATCGACAACTACGACTCGTTCGTCTACAACCTCGTGCAATATCTCGGCGGGTTGGGCGCCGAGCCGATTGTCGCCCGCCACGACGCCATCACCCTCGAAGAGGTCGAAGCGCTCGATCCCGACGGCATTCTCATCAGCCCCGGTCCAGGGACGCCCGCAGACGCCGGTCTGTCGAACACCCTCATCGCCGAGTGGTCCTCACGAGTGCCCGTGTTCGGAGTGTGCCTGGGTATGCAGTGCAT
>JBBQLA010000090.1:0-8006 GCA_038327485.1 Acidimicrobiales bacterium | reverse complement strand
ATTCCCGGTCACGGCGCACCTCCCGAGCGGTACCGACGAAACGATCATGGGAGGGATCGTCGATGGTCCGACGTCGACGGCCGAACTCATCGCGGCCGATGACCACAAGCACGACTGGAGCTACGACATCGAGGACTACGGCTCGCTCGGGTCGATCGCCGCCACAACGGCGATTCGCTCCGCAGTCCAGGCTCGCTAGCGGGGCAAACGGCGCCAGAGCGCCTGCGGCAGAAGTCGAGCGATGAAGTAGGCCGGGCGAAGCAGGCCCGGAACCCACACGACGGTCCGGTGACTCCGTAACCCGTCGAGGACTGCCGTAGCGACCTGACCGGGGGTGCTCGGCAACGGCGCCGGAGTCATCCCGTCGGTCATTCGGCCGATGACGAAGCCGGGCCGCACCAGGAGCAGATGTACTCCGCTGCCATGCAGCGCGTCGCCGAGCCCGCTGGCGAAGCCGTCGAGACCGGCCTTGGCCGATCCGTACACGTAGTTTGCCTTGCGAACCCGAACGCCGGCCACCGACGAGAACACCACGATCTGGCCGCTCCTGTCCGACCGCATGAGGTTGGACAGCACCGTCAGCACGCTCACCTGCGCCACGAAGTCGGTGTGCACGATCGCCACCGCCTGCGCCGGATCGCGTTCCGCCGTCGCCTGGTCCCCGAGGATGCCGAACGCCAGCACCGCCACTCCGATCGGCCCGTGCTCGCCGCGGATCGACTGCAACACGTCGGCGTGACTCCCCGTGTCGTCGGCATCGAACTCCACGCAGTGCACCCCTGCGGCGCCGGCCGCCATCGCCACCGCGAGCTCGGCGGCCAGGTCGTCGCTTCGCCGTGCCGCCAGGATCACCACCCTCCCCGGCGCGAGCCGCTGGACCACCTCGAGCCCGATCTCGCTCCGTCCCCCGAGGATGAGCACCGACCCGTCAGCGATCGCTCGTGATCCCGTCATTGCCCCGTCCGCATCGGCCATGACCCAGGCTCCACCACTCGGTCACATCAGCGCCATCCTCAGCTGGGCCCGAACGACTGGCGCCGGTGGCAACATGGAGCCATGAGCGGGCGCGTCCACGGTCACTCCGACCGCACCAACATCTCCGTGGTGCGCGAACGCCGCCTGCTCATCGCGCTCGGCCTCAACACCGTCATCGTCGTCGCTCAGGTCATCTTCGGCATTGTCGCCCACTCGCTCGGCCTGTTGTCCGACGCAGGACACAACCTGACCGACGTCGCGGCCCTGGGTCTCTCGCTCATCGCAGTGCGAGTGGCTCGCCGCCCCGCCACCTCGGATCGGTCGTTCGGTTGGCACCGCGGCACGATCCTCGCCGCGCAAGCCAACGCCGCCATGATCCTGGCCCTCACCGTCTGGATCGTCTACGAGGCCATCCGTCGCCTCATCGACCCCCAGCCCGTCAAAGGTGCCGTCGTGTTGGTTGTCGCCCTCGTGGCTTTCGTCGGCAACGGCCTGGCGGTGTGGGTGGTCAACGAGCGATCCGAGGACGGCCACCACGACCTCAACATGCGCTCAGCGCTCATCCACCTCGCCAGCGACGCGCTCGCCTCGCTCGGCGTGGCCATCGCCGCCACGATCATGCTGCTCACCGACGGGTGGGAACGTCTCGATCCGCTCGTCTCGCTCGGCATCGGGCTGCTCATCGCCTATCACGCCTGGAAACTGCTTCGATCCTCCACCGCAGTGCTGCTCGAAGGCACCCCCGACGGCCTCGATCTCGACGAGCTCCGCCAGACCATGGCAGCGGTCAATGGCGTCGAAGCGGTGCACGACCTGCACGTGTGGTCGCTGTCCAGTGACGTCCGAGCTCTCTCGGCGCATGTGGTCGTCGAGGGCAGCCCCACCCTCGATCAGGCGCAGGCGGTCGCCGATCGGGTCAAGCGGTCCATCGCCAACTCGTTCCGTATCGCCCATGCCACCCTCGAACTCGAAGGTGAGAACTGTCTCGACGGTGACGCCGATTGCGACATGGGCCACGCGGACACCATCCGGATCGACAGCCACCGCCATTGACCGTGCGGCCGGCGGTCGCGTCGTGAGACGGGCTCAGCGGGCAGTGACGCTCATCTCCCAGCGGGCTCGCCCGTTGCGCTTGGCGGTGTACATGGCCTCGTCGGCTTCGCGCATGAGATTCGAGATCTCGATGCCTTCGCTCGACCGCAGCGCGATGCCGATGCTGGCGCCGACGCGCGCCGAGGCAGGCAGCCCGGGAATGGGCTGCGACAGCTCGAACAGGATCTGCTCGCTCAGCGCGATGGCATCGGTATCGCCGACCGCGTTGATGAGCACGGCGAACTCATCGCCGCCGAGGCGGGCCAGCGTCTCGCCCGACCCGAGACAGCGGGTCAGTCGCCGCGAGGTCTCGATCAATACCTGATCGCCCTTGTCGTGACCGAAGGAGTCGTTGATCTCCTTGAAGCCATCGAGGTCGATATAGAGCATGCCGACGGTGCGCTGTTGGCGAGCGGCCCGGGCACACGCCCGCTCGGACGCTTCGCCGAAGGCTTTGCGATTGAGCAGTCCGGTCAACGCGTCGTGGCGGGCGTCGTGCCGAAGGCGCTCCTCCAGCTCGCGCTGGGTGGTGATGTCGTGGATGTTGACGACCAGCTCACCGGACCAGTCCGTCGTCGGACGAACCAGCGTGGCGATGACCAGGCGGTCACTGCCGTCATGGTGCTGCAGTCGCAGCTCGAAGACGCTGGCCTGGCCGATCTGGGCGGCCACCTCGACCAGGACCGATTCGACCAGTTCGGCGTCGCGTGGCGCCATGAACTCGGTGATCGAACGGCCCGTCAGCTCGTCGACAGTGAGGCCGAGCATGGGCTCGACGGCAGGGCTGGCCGACACGATCGTGCCGTCCAAGGTGATGACACCGATGAGGTCGGTGGCGTGCTCGATCAGACTCTCGAAGCGGAGGGCACGATCACGCACCATCACTTCGGCGGCCTCGGTCGCCTCGGCCGAGTCACCGAGGACTTTGGTGACCAGGGCCAGACAGATTGCCCCTGCCAAGGCGATGGCGTGCGAGACGCGAATGCTCACCGCGCTCGGTGCCAGGCCGAGATGAACGGCCACCTCTCCAGCTCCGATGGCGATCCAGTTCCAGATCAGGTTGGGCCCCGATGTGGCCGGCCCGACGGTACGAAGAATCTCGGCCGAGCCGAGAGCGAAGGCGACGATGAGCAGTGAGCCCCACCCCGAGGAGTAGATGATCGCCGCGGTCATCAGCGTCGAGGCCGCGACCCGGGCGTGGATGGCCGGCCTCGAGTCGGGCGAGCGTCGGCTCCACAGTGTGGTCGCGAAGTTGGCCGAGCCACCGACCACGATCATCACCGCAACGACCCACAGCGGCGTGTCGGCGATCATCCCTTCCCGGCGGAGCCACCACAAGGCGGCGATGGCGAACGGTCCGATGCCATACGCCGCCCACGATGCCAACCGCTGGTTGGCGCGGGCTCGGGGGATCAGGGCCACTGACGTCACAAAAGACCTATCGGCGGCAACCCCCCGCTGCCTGAACAATCCATTGGTCCAATCGGGTTAGGGCCAGTTCACCTTCGCGTAGGTGTCACGGAGCTGGTACTTCAGGACCTTTCGCAGCGTCTCGTTGCGGGGGAGGGCGTCGACCACCTCGAGCTGTTCGGGTGTCTTGAATCGGGTCAGGCCCTGCTCGGCCAGGTACGCCACCATCTCGTCGAAGGTGATGGCGTCACCGCCGGTGGGACGTTCGACCACAGCGCACACTCGCTCGCCCCGCTCGCGATCGGGCAGACCGATCACCGCCACGTCGCCGACCTTCGGATGCGCATACAGCAGGTCCTCGATCTCCTTCGCTGCAATGTTCTCACCCTTGCGGATGATGATGTCCTTCAACCGTCCGGTCAGTACCACGTGACCGTCGGGCCGCACGTGGCCCAGGTCACCGGTGCGGAAGTAACCGTCATCGTCGAAGGCCTGCGCAGTGAGCTCGGGGCTGGTGTAGCCCTTCGTCACCATGGGGCCCTTGACCCTCACCTCACCGTCGACGCCGGGCCCCGCGATCGAACCGTCCTCGGCCACGATGCGGATCTCCACGCCGGTCACAGGATGTCCGGTGGTGTGAGCCAGCTGGTCGTCGCTGTCGCTGGGCGAGCCCTGCGTGATCATGGGGATCTCGGTCATGCCGTAGCCGTGGCAGGCCTTCATCCCCATCTCGGCCACGATCTCGCGGTACAGCTCGGGTGGCAGCGGCGCTCCGCCGCCCGACAGCGCCCGCAGCGTGGGGATGATCGGCTCGTCAGGGGTCTTGCGTTGCTCGGCCAGGAACATCTGGTAGAACGCGGTCGCTCCGCCGGCCATGGTCACACCGTTTCGTCGGTAGGTGAGCACCGCATCGGCGGGCACGAACGCCTCGACGATGACCGCCGACATTCCTGTGAGCAGGATCATCACGAGGTAGTCGGGGCCGGCGATGTGGGCGAAAGGGAAGGCGATGGAGCCCACGTCGTCGGGGGACATCTGCAACGCGTCGGCCAACCCCTGGCCACCGGCGATCAACGTGGCGTCGGTGTGCAGGACCCCTTTCGGGTCCGACGTGGTTCCCGAGGTCGAGTAGATCCACCTCACCGGCTCCTCGCCCTCCGCGAAGGCCGGCACGGGCGGCAGCGTGGACGGATCTCCGAAAGGCAACGAGTCGATGGTCAACACCTGCGGCGAGGGGTCGATGTCAGCCGCCAAGGTCGCGGCCATGGCGCCGTAGTCGAAGCCCTTCCACACGCTCGGCACCAGACAGAACTCGGCGTTGGTGTGCCGCAACACGAAGGCGACCTCTTTCTCCCGATACAGATGCAACACCGGGCACTGCACTGCGTCGAGGCGGGCCAACGCGGCGGACGCGACCACGGTGTCGATGCGTGACGGCAGCTGCCACGTGACCCGGGTGCCCGACCCGATGCCGAGCCCGGCCAGGCCGGCGGCCAAGGCCTCGGCCTGGTCGCGGAACTCGCCGAAGGTGATTCGGGAGTCGTCCTCGGAGATCAGCATCACCCGGTCAGGAGTTGCCTCGGCGCGTTGTTCGATGAGCTGCCAGATCGTTGCCACGGCGGAACGGTATCTCGCGCTGCGAGCCCGCACCGCGTGCGGCGCAATAGGTTGCCGAGGTGGATGACCTGCTCGCAGCGCGACGGCTCATGGCCATATCGCTCGGCTCGCACATCATCCTGTCGTGCGTCGGTGTCGCCCTGCCCACCATCATCTACCTGGCGCATCGGCGCGGCATCCGCCACAACGACCTGGACGCGTTGATATTGGCTCGTCGGTGGAGCAAGGTCGCTGCAGTCCTGTTCGCCGTCGGAGCGGTATCGGGCACCGTGTTGAGCTTCGAAATGGGCTTGTTATGGCCCGGGCTCATGGGTCGATTCGGTGACGTGATGGGCCTGCCGTTCGCGCTCGAGGGCATCTTCTTCTTCCTCGAGGCAATCTTCCTGGGCATCTACCTCTACGGGTGGAAGGGCCTGCCCGCGCGGGTGCACCTGGCGTTGCTCGTGCCCATCGCCATCTCCGGAGTGGGCGGTACCTTCTGCATCCTCAGCGTGAACGGGTGGATGAACGACCCCGCCGGGTTCAACATGGCCGAGTGGACCCGGCACCGTCGCGTGGTCGACGTCGACGTGTGGGCAGCCATGTTCAACCGGGGCGTGCGCACGGAGTTCCTGCACATGCTGCCGGCCACCTATGTGGTGACCGGCCTGCTGTTCGCGTCGTCGTACGCCTTCGGGTGGCTGCGCGGGCGACACGACCGGCTGCACCGACTGGGCATCATCATCCCGCTGACCGTCGCTGCCATCGCCGCGCCGCTCCAGGTGATCACCGGCGACCTGGCCGTCCGATACGTGGCCGCCGAGCAGCCCACGAAATTGGCCGCGATGGAGCTGCTCACCACGACCAGGGCGGGCCAGCCCATGACCGTGGGTGGCTGGTTGATCAACGGCGAGGTCCGCGGCGCCATCGAAATCCCCCGGGCGCTGTCGTTCGCGCTCCACTTCGACCGCGACGCCACCGTGGAGGGCCTCGACCGCACGCCCAAGGCGCTCCAACCCCCCGCCAACGTCGTGCACTTCGCCTTCGACCTGATGGTCGGTCTCGGTACTGCGTTCTGCGGGCTGGCGCTGTGGCTGTGGCTGGTTCGCCGCCGTGCTCGACGGCGTGGCGAGCGCGACATGGGCGCGGCACTCGACGGCGAGCGCCGGGCGACCAAGTGGCTGGTCCGCGCCGTCGCCATCGCCGGGCCGCTGTCGGTCGTGGCCCTCGAAGCGGGATGGACGGTCACCGAGGTCGGTCGTCAACCGTGGATCGCCCGCCACGTGTTGCTGGTGGCCGACGCTGTCACCCCACGAGGCGGGCTGAACCTGATCATGTGGATCCTTATCGCCATCTACACCGGGCTGGCCGCGTCGACCTGGTTCGTGCTGCGACGGATGCACGGGAAGTGGAAGCGGGGCGAGGAAGTCGCCGCGCCCTACGAGTTGGGCGCCTCCGCACCGATCGAAGCGGGCACGCCGTGAGCCGGGTCGATGTCGTCGCGGTGATCGTGTGGCTCGGCGTGGTGCTCTACGCAGTGTTCGGTGGCGCCGACTACGGCGCCGGTGTGTGGGACCTGCTTGCCGGCACCGGCCGCGAGAGTGCGTTGCGACGACGACGAATCGAACGGTCGATCGGTCCAGTCTGGGAGGCCAACCACGTGTGGTTGATCTTCGTCCTGGTGTTCCTGTGGACGGGCTTCCCGGCCGCCTTCGTGGCCATCGTCACCACGCTGTTCATCCCGCTGCTGTTGGTCGGCGTGGGCATCGTCTACCGCGGCGCGTCGTTTGCCTTCCGCAAGAGCTCGACCACCTTCGTCGAGGCCCGCTGGTTCGGCGCGTTGTTCGCCGGGTCGTCGCTCGTCACGCCGTTCTTCCTCGGTGCGGTGGCCGGCGGGGTGGCTTCGGGTCGGGTGCCCGCCGACGGCACCGGAGCGCTCGTTTCCAGCTGGATCAACCCCACGTCGATCCTGGGTGGACTACTCGCTGTCGGCACGTGCGTGTGGTCGGCGGCGGTGCTGCTGGCGGCCGACTCCGATCGGGTCGGCGACGCGGCGTTGGCCCGCTGGTTCGGTCGGGGTGCGCTCGTTGCCGGCGGTGTGGTCGGCGCGACGTCGCTGGGCGGCATCGTGGTGTTACGCCACGATGCGCCTCGACTGGCGGCACACCTGCAGGGCCGGGCCGCGCCGCTCGTCGTTGCCAGCGCGTTGGCAGGACTCGGCGCCATGATCGCAGTCGCCCGCGGTCGATACCGAATGGCCCGGCTCCCCGCCGTCGTAGCGGTGGTGGCCGTCGTCGTGGGCTGGGGAGTGGGACAGTACCCCTACGTACTCGAGGATCGGCTGACGCTCGATCGGGGCGCAGGGTCGCCGTCGACACTGCTCGGTCTCATCGTCGCGTTCCTGTTGGCGGCGGTCACGGTTGTGCCGTCACTCATCTGGCTGTACGTGCTCACCGATCGCGGCACACTCGACGCTCCCGACACCCTCGGCGATTCGTCGGCTGCTCTGATCGACCGACTGTTCGAGGAGCGAACCCCGATTCCGGACGAGAACGATTCGGGCGCGATGCTGTGAGCGAACCGCCGCAGCGGCGCACGACATCGTCAAAGCGCACGACATCATCAAGGGGAGCAATTTCATGCAGCAGAAGGACGTCGATGCGTTCCAGTTCGTTGGTCAGGACATCCCCTGGCTCATCGCACACTGGGCCGAGGCAACGCCGGACCGCCCCTTCCTGATCTGGGAACCCCGCTCGGGCGAGGACCGCACCTGGACCTACCGCCAGTTCGCCGACGACGTCGCCAAGGTCGCGGCCGCCCTGCACGCGCGAGGTGTCCAGCTCGGTGACAAGGTGCTCATCCACGCTGACAACTGCCCCGAGGCGGTCTTGGCCTGGTACGGCTGCGCTCAGATCGGCGCTGTCGGCGTCACC
>JBBQLA010000089.1:0-8077 GCA_038327485.1 Acidimicrobiales bacterium | reverse complement strand
GAGTGTACGGAAGCGTACGTTCACGTACACTTTGGCTATGGCCACGATGTCCGTCAGCGAAGCGAGAGCCGCTCTGCCAGCAGTCCTCGACCGCGTGCTGGCCGGCGAGGAGGTCACGATCACCCGGCACGGGCAAGACGTCGCCGTCCTCGTCCGTCCCGACGTACTTCGGGTTCGTCGCGCTGACCAGTCGCTGGCTCAGGCCGAGCGGCTGCGTGACCTGCTCGAGCGGGGCCGAAGCACTCGGCTCGCCGATGCTCCCGCCGTCGGCGTCGAGCGGGCTGAGCTTTTGACCGCTGACGTGGCCGCAAGTCGATCAGCACGCTGATCGGTCGGCTGATGGATGCGTTCGATGCTGACGTCCTGATCTACGCGGCCGTACCCGACCATCCGCTGGGTCGGCGTGTCCGCGCATTGTTCCCTGCGGAGCCGACCACGACGACCGGTGTGGTCGCCGGGACCGGCTCGGTGCTCTTGACCCCCGAGCTCTTGACCAAACCGATGCGTGACGGCGCCGTCTCCGAGGTCGAGGCCTTGGCCATCCTGATCGGACGTCTCGAACTCCGAGTGGTTGACGAGGCGCTCGCTGAGCTCGCCACTGCACTCGGGTCGACCTATGGCCTGCGGGCAGCTGATGCTGTGCACCTCGCGACGGCCGTCGTCTCGGGCGCCGACCGGTTCATCACGAACAACTCGTCGGACTTCCCGAAGACCATCACCGAGGTCCAGGTCACCTATCCCAAGGAACTTCCCGACGCCTGACCCGCCGACCCCGCCGGCGAGCGCCGGCGCGGCATCGTCCTCGCTCATGCGCGGCTGCTCTTGCGGCGGGGGGCCGCCCGCACGTGCATGGGCTCGCCCGGTCGACTCAAGACGCTGAGGATCTCCACCGGCCGATCACCGGCCGGGCCGAACCAGTGGGGAAGCGATGTGTCGAACTCGGCGACCTCTCCGGCCTTCATGGTGACGTCATGGCCGGCGAGGATCAGGCGGAGTTCGCCGGACAGGACGTAGAGCCATTCGTAACCCTCATGGGTGCGCAGCTTTGGTTCGCCGCGCTCGGGTGGGATGACGACCTTCCATGCGTGCATCCCCTGGGGTTCTCTGGTCAGCGGTACGACGACGCGGCCGTTGCGCTTCTCGGGTTTGAGTTGAATGCGGGGATCACCGACTTCGGGAGCGCCGACCAACTCATCGAGCGGGATGCGGTGAGCCTGCGCGATCGGGAGGAGGAGTTCGAGGCTGGGCTTGCGCTGCCCCGACTCCAGCCGCGAGAGCGTGCTCTTGGAGATACCCGTCGCGGCCGCGAGCTCGGTCAACGTCACGTGTCGTTGCGTACGGGCCCGCTTGAGGCGGGGTCCCACCTCCGCCAGCACGGCGTCGATCTCGGTCGAGGTGGCCATGGGTTGACCCAAACACGGATTCCCGGAATCAGCAACAAAAGTTGTCAAGTCCGAAACCGTGGCGCAGGCTCGAACTCGGAGGTGATCGCCATGAACGATCAAAACTATGACGTCGCAATCGTGGGCGGTGGAGCAGCGGGGCTGAGTGCCGCGCTGGTCTTGGGCCGAGCACGCCGGCGGGTGGCAGTCATCGACGCGGGGTCACCCCGCAACGCTCCCGCTGCCCATATGCAGGGCTTCCTGTCCCGCGACGGGATGCCACCGAACGAGCTGCTCGCCGCCGGACGAGCCGAAGTCACCGGCTACGGCGTGACGCTCCTCGAGGACAACGTCGCCTCGATCAAGCCCGGATTCGTCGTTCGCCTCGCCGGCGGGGCCGTGCTCTCGGCTCGACGCATCCTCGTGGCCACCGGGGTTGGCGACGAACTGCCCGACATCCCCGGCGTTCGGGAACGATGGGGGCGTGACCTCCTGCACTGCCCGTACTGCCACGGGTGGGAGGTCCGTGACCAGCCCCTCGGCATTGTCGGCACCCATCCCGGGTCGGTCCTGCACGCACAACTCGTCCGGCAATGGTCCGACGACGTCATCTTCTTCGCCCACACCCACAACGTCACCCCGACGGAGCAGGCCGAGTTCGATGCACGTGGCATCCGGGTCGAAACGGGTGAGGTCGCGCGACTCGTGATCGAGGCCGACCAGCTGTCTGGCGTAGAGCTCACCGACGGCCGCGTGATCCCGCGTGCGGCGGTCTTCGTGCGGCCCGGCAACGTCCCCCACCCCGACGGGCTGTTGCCCGGATTGGGTTGCGACCTCGATCAGGCTGGCTTCGTCGTCGTCGACGGCACCGGACGGACGAGCGTCCCCGGCGTCTGGGCCGCCGGCAACGTCGTGGACCCCCGAGCCCAAGTGATCACCTCAGCCGGCGCGGGTTCTGCTGCCGCCATTGCCATCAACGCCGACCTCGTCCTTGATGACATCGAACGCGCCGTCCAGGAGCTCTCCAGCCGGTAGCCCGCACCCGCCGCGAACTCGGCGTGGCCACCCCACGCTCCCGCGGCCCACCTAGGCAAGACGCCGGCTGAGGTCGGTTCCCGTGACGGACCGGTTTGGGCTTTGCGCCTGCTAGCGTCCTCGGCCGTGAGCCTCGAGCCGGCGCTGCCGGTCATGCCGGTAGCGGTTTGTCGGTTCGACGATGTGTCGAAGGCCTGGGTCGATGGGCTGCAGGCTGGCGGCGCGGCGCAGGATCGCTGCCTGGCACAACTGCACTCGCTGCTCCTGCGCGTGGCGCGGCACGAGACCCGCCGGAAGGCAGCTTCGATGCGACTCGCCGGTCCGGAGTTCGATGACATCGTCAACCAGGTGGCCGACGATGCGCTCATGGCGATCAAGGCCAAGGTCGGCGAGTTCCGCGGCGAGAGCCGCTTCACCACCTGGGCGTACCGGTTCGTTGTGTTCGAGGTGTCGACCAAGATCGGGCGCCATTGCTGGCGCAACCGGCCCGAGGCGCTCGACGCCGACGCCTGGGATCGGATTCCCGACTCCCTCTCGGCATCACCGCAACTGGCCAATGAGCAACGCGAGTCGATTGCGGTGTTGCGACACGCGATCGAAAACGATCTCACTGACCTCCAACGCCGTGTCTTCGTCGCGATCGCGCTCAACGACGTGCCGATGGATGCCTTCGCTCGTGAGCTCGGCAGCAATCGAAACGCGATCTACAAGACCTTGTTTGATGCCAGACGTAAGCTGCGTGTCAGCCTCGCCGTCGCCGGCCATGCCCGACCCGAACCGCATGGGGCAACATGAACATCGACCGTGACATCGTCGCAGAGCTCGAAGAGCTTGATGAACAGGCGCCGGATGTCGGCTGCTCGGCGGGGTTCGAGATCCTGCACCGCTACGTCGAGTCCGGTCTCGAGGGGGGCGACCCGGAGCACGAGTTCCCGGGTTTGGCAACGCATCTGCGGCGTTGCCCGGCATGTCGTGGCGACTACGAGGGTCTGGTCGATGCGGCCGAGCAGTTCGGCGACGTCGCCCCGCTCTGACCTCATCCTCCACTGACCGGAGCATCGCCATGTGGGTTCGCATCCAGGAGTTCCGGTTCGACGTCGAACGGACCGATGTCGTCGTCGACCACGTCCGTGACAGCGTGATCGCCCGATACAACGGTCACGACTTCCGCGGCTTTCGACTCCTCCTCGATCGTCCCGGGGGTACGGCGCTCGAAGTGTCGTACTGGGCGAGCCTCGCCGCCGCGCAGGCTGCCGTCGGTCTTGAGCTACCCGAGTCGGCGCCGCACCTGGATCTCGAGGTGCTGCGCACCGACCACTACGAGCTCGCCGTCGACGCCGGCTGACGCCGCGCCCGTCGATCCTGAGATTTTCGAAGAGGTGACGTAAGACGCGGCGTCTCCATGACGCTCTCCTTGTGATGATGACAGCGGTTGCCCTGCGATCGCCTTACGAAGGAGCACGACATGACCTCGTTCCACACCGCTCGGGTTGAAGGCCTGGATGTCTTCTATCGAGAGGCCGGCGACCCGGCAAACCCGAAGCTGTTGCTGCTCGGCGGGTTCCCGTCGTCGTCGCACCAGTTCCGCAACCTGCTGCCGGCGCTCGCCGATCGGTTCCACCTCGTCGCCCCCGACTACCCCGGTTTCGGCAACACCGACATGCCCGACCCCTCGACCTGGGACTACACGTTCGACCACCTCGCGGCGATCGTCGATGGTCTGCTCGTCGAGATCGGCTTCACCGGGCCGATGGGCATCTACATGCAGGACTACGGCGGACCGATCGGCAACCGGATCATCGCGGCGCACCCGGACTGGCTGCAGTGGCAGGTCATCCAGAACGCCAACACGTACGAGGAAGGGTTCACCGCCGCGTGGGACGGCATCCGCCACGCACTTTGGGTCGACCGGAGTGCCGAGACCGAAGCCCCCCTCGAGGCGTTCCTGCAGCCCGACACCGTCAAGGCGATCTACACCACCGGACATCCGGACCCCTCCGTGATCAGCCCCGACAACTGGAACATGGACTCGTTCTTCCTGACCCGCGCCAACGCCCACCGCGTGCAACTCGACCTGTTCTACGACTACCGCACGAACGCGGCGCTCTACCCGACCTGGCAGGCCTCGCTGCGCGACCGGCAGCCACCGACGCTCATCATCTGGGGCCAAGGCGACATCTTCTTCACACCAGAAGGGGGCGAGGCCTACTTGCGTGACCTCCCCGACGCCGAGCTCCTGCGGCTCGATTCCGGCCACTTCGCGGTGGAGGACAACCTCGACGTGGTCGCGGGAGCGATCGTCGCCTTCCACGAGCGGCGCACCGCCGACGCGCTCACGGCCGTTCGCTGACCGTCGTACTTCCCCCGGCCGGCACGAGCCGAACCCGACCCAACCCGGAACCGGTCCGTGCCGGCCGCACCACGACGCGACAGTCGCCAGGAGACCTCTCATGAACATGACCGTCGCTGCCCTGTGGCGCTACCCGGTCAAGACACTCGCCGGCGAACCGATCGTCACCGCCGAGCTCACCCGCGTCGGCATTCCCGGCGACCGTGTCGTCCATGTCCGCGGGCCCGAAGGCATCCGCACCTCGCGTCGTCATCACCGCCTGCTCGGGCTCCAAGCCACGCTCGGTGGCGACGGGGAGCCGTTGATCAACGGTCTCGCGTGGAACAGTCCGGCGGCGCTCGAGCTGGTTCGCGGCGCCGCCGGGGACGATGCCTGGCTCGAAGCCGGGACCGGGACCGGTCGCTTCGACGTGCTTCCCCTCCTCGTCGCGACCGACGGTGCTGTCGAACGGTTCGGCCGCGACGTCCGACGTCTGCGGCCCAACATCCTGATCGGCGGAGTCGCCGGCCTGGCCGAGGTCGATTGGCCGGGAGCGCAGCTCACGATCGGCGACGCAGTGATCGACCTCGACTCGCTCCGCCAACGCTGCCCGATGACGACCGTCGATCCCGACACCCTCGAGCGCGATCGCAGCGTCCTGCTCGACATCCACCAGCGCTTCGGCGGGAAGCTCGCGCTCAACGCCGGAGTCAGGATGCCCGGCACCATCCACGTCGGCGACGAGGTCTCCCTCGCCCGACCTCACAGATCCCGAGAGCAGAGGCGATGACATGAACGACTACCCGCGGATGATCGCCGTCGGTGACCAGATCGAGCCGGTACCCCGGCGGATCCGCGCCATGCTGGCCGGTGAGGTCATCGTCGACACCACCCGCGCCCTCTACGTCTGGGAGTGGCCGAACTACCCGCAGTACTACATCCCGATCGAGGATGTGAACGCGAAGCACCTCGTCGACGAGCAGCACCAGCAGCGGCTCAAGCGTGGGTTGGCACAGCGCTACGGACTCGTGGCCGGCGACGTCTGGCGTCCGCAGGCCCTGCGGGTCTACACCGAGTCGACGATCGATCAGCTCACGGGGACCGCTCGGTGCGAATGGGACGCGCTCGACCGTTGGTTCGAGGAGGACGAGGAGGTCTTCGTCCATCCTCGCAACCCCTACACCCGGGTGGACGCGCTCAGGTCCACCCGCAATGTCCGGGTCGATCTCGACGGCGTCGTGCTCGCCGAGTCGTCGTCGCCGATCATGGTCTTCGAAACCGGTCTTCCGACCCGCTACTACTTCAACCGGACCGAGGTGAACGTCGGTCATCTCGTCGCCACCGACACCGTCACGTCCTGCCCCTACAAGGGCAAGACGAGCGACTACTGGTCGGTGAGGGTGGGGGACGTGCTGCATCCGGACCTCGCGTGGGCCTACGACTTCCCGACGCGCCAGCTGCTGCCCATCGCCGGGTTGATCTCGTTCTACAACGAGAAGGTCGACGTCGTCGTCGATGGGGCGCGTCAGCCCCGCCCGAAGACGCACTTCTTCAAGTGAGGTATGGGGTAAGACGCCCCGCTGGTGCGTCACCAATGAAGCAAGAACGGCGGAGAGGCCTAGGGCAACCCCCGTGTCCTCTCCACCCCACCGAAAGGGAACGTGATGGCGATGACAACAGCTCCACAGGATTCGAACGGCGCCACTCGGGTGGCGTACATCCTCGGTGTACCCCTGGCCGAGGAGGTGGTGCGTCAGTGGCCCCAGATGGGGGAGATCGTGCGAACCCGCCAGCTGATCGCCGATGTCGAGGGTAACTTCCCCGAGCTCACCCTCGAGGTAGGAAGGCGCCTGCACGTGGGCGATGTCGTCGTGGTCGAGTGGACGTGCAACTACGGCGATGGACGGCTGTATCGCAACGTCACGATCGGCGAGCTCGAGGACGGTGAGGTCGTACGCGTCACTGACTACTGGGGCGAACCGACGACAACCCCGGAGTGGCGACAGGCGATGACCAGTCGGCTGGACATGCCGGCGGGAGGCATCTGGCCCTCCGCAGCACAACTCGGCCACTACTGATTCGCGGGCGCTGCGGGTGGCCGAGCCTGACGCAACCGGCGCTGATGGCGTCGCCACCCTTTGCGGCCAAGATCGTGGCGTGCATGGCCGGCACCATGAGTCCGAGGGCGGTCGCCGAACGCCGTGTTGTGCACGGAGGTGGATCATCGTTCGGTCACCGTCGCCGAGAACAGCGCGACGAGCTCGTCGCGGCCGTTGATGCCCAACGTGGCGTACACGCGGTGCAGATGGTTCTCGACGGTGCGCACCGAGACGACGAGATGCTCGGCGATCTGCTTGTTCGACAGCCCTCGGGTGGCGAGTTCGGCGACTTCGTGTTCGCGATCGCGCAGGGGCAACAGCCGCCGGAACTGGGCCAGGTACTGCGCTCCGAGTTGGACGCCCCCGGCCCGCCGGTTGGCTTCGCGGAGCAGTTCGCGAGCGGTGTCCACGCTCGCGCGCTGCGCCAACGTCGCCGCCTGCAACGTCAGCGCCGCCGACAGACCCATGATGCCGAGTCGCTCGAGTTCGTCGGCAATCAGCGACAGGTCATCGCCGTCGGCGGCAGCCAATCCCTCGGCGATACGCGGCCAGAGCGGAAACAGTTCACCTTCCAGCGGACCGAATCCCTCGAACACCGCGCAGGCCGCCGTCGGATTGCCGTGCAGGGCCAGCTCACCGGCAAGCGTGGCGGCTCGGCCGAACCGGCCGGCCTCCTTCGACGCGATCGCCGCGGCCTCGAGCCGAGCCAGGCGCCGATCGCCGCCGGTCCAGGCCGCGTCACGGGCGGCGTGTTCGATCCAGGACGGATCGGTCTCGACGACGTCGTCGTCGCCGAGCGCCGGCTCCACGACCGCTGGAATACCCTGACCGACCATCGTGAAGGTGAGCCGCCATGCGCCGGCGGACAGGCGCTCGAGTTGCCGGTCGTGGGTGAGACGGCCGAGCAGGCGACCCTCGGCCAGGAACCGGCGGGCATCGAGGATGTGGCCCGCGGCCAGCTCGGTGACCCCGAGCGCGGCGGCGAACCACGCCTGGGCCTCGTGGGATTCGCGGGCGACCGCCTCGGACCACAAACTCCGTGCCATCGGTTCGGCGGCGAAGATCCGGCCGGCGTCGACCAGGGCGAGCACGGTGCCGAGGGCGATCTGCGCGAGCTCGGCCTCGGTCTCGGCCGGGTTCGCGTGCGGGAGCAGCCCGACGGCGGTGTCGTAGCCGACGTGCAGGGCCGCTTCGGGCCTGCCCTCGTCACAAAGGCGCCGCATGAGCCCGAG
>JBBQLA010000088.1:0-8104 GCA_038327485.1 Acidimicrobiales bacterium | reverse complement strand
TTCGGGTTCCGGTCTCGGAGCTGTCGGTCGGCGACCTGTTCGTGGTGCGACCTGGAGAGAAGGTGGCGACCGACGGGGTCGTGATCGAAGGCGCCTCGGCGATCGATGCGTCGCTGCTCACTGGCGAGTCGGTGCCGGTCGAGGTCGCGGTCGGTGACCCTGTGGCAGGAGCGACCGTCAACGCCGGCGGTCGGCTGGTCATACGCGCCACGCGGATCGGGGCGGACACCGCCTTGGCTCAGATCGCGCGGCTGGTCACCGCCGCCCAGTCCGGCAAAGCGCCGGTGCAGCGCCTCGCCGATCGGATCTCCGCGGTGTTCGTGCCGGTGGTCATCGCTCTGTCCGTCGCGACCTTGCTGGTGTGGCTCGTCATCGGCGAGCCGGCCACATCTGCCTTCACCGCAGCGGTCGCGGTCTTGATCATTGCGTGCCCCTGCGCGCTCGGCCTCGCAACTCCGACGGCGCTTCTCGTCGGTACCGGCCGCGGCGCGCAGCTCGGAATCCTGATCAAGGGTCCCGAGGTTCTCGAATCGACGAGGAGAGTCGACACCGTCGTGTTGGACAAGACCGGCACCGTGACCACCGGGCACATGTCGCTCATCGAGGTCACGGCCGTCGAGGGGGTCGCGGTCGATGATGTCCTGCGCCTGGTCGGCGCTGTGGAGAATGCTTCCGAGCATCCGATTGCCCGTGCCATCGCTGCTGGCGCCACCGCGCGTGTCGGGCAACTCGCTGCGGTCGAGCAGTTCGACAACCTCGAGGGCGTCGGTGTTCGGGGAGTCGTGGACGGCCACTCGGTGTTGGCAGGTCGGTCCCGGCTCTTGGAGGACCACGCCATGCCCCTCGACGGTCGCTTGGTCGCGGCGAAGGAGGCCGCGGAACTGGCCGGCCGGACCGCCATCGCTGCGGGGTGGGATGGTGAGGCGCGCGCTGTGATCGTCGTGGCGGACACGGTGAAGCCGACGAGCGCGGAAGCCATCAGCCGACTCCGCCACCTCGGACTCACCCCCGTTCTCCTCACCGGCGACAACGACTCAACCGCCCGGTCGGTCGCAGCGTCAGTGGGCATCGAGACCGTCATCTCCGAAGTGTTGCCCGCCGAGAAGGTCCAGGTGATCCAGCGCCTCCAACGCGACGGCAAGGTAGTTGCCATGGTCGGTGACGGAGTCAACGACGCGGCAGCGCTGGCCCAGGCCGACCTCGGCATCGCCATGGGAACGGGGACCGACGTCGCCATCGAAGCGAGTGACCTCACCCTCGTCAGAGGTGACCTCACCGCTGTCGCCGACGCCATCCGGTTGTCGAGACGCACGCTGTCGACCATCAAGGGCAACCTGTTCTGGGCATTCGGCTACAACATCGCGGCGCTGCCACTCGCCGCATTCGGATTGTTGAACCCACTGATCGCCGGGGCGACCATGGCGTTCTCGAGCGTGTTCGTGGTGTCGAACAGCCTTCGACTGCGACGATTCAGAGCGCTCACCGGGCCGACCGTTCGCTCTCGATAGCTTGGCGACATCATGAGCTCGAGTTCGAACACTCCGACCCAAGGCGAAGTCGTTCGCGGGTACTCCATGAACAAGGACGACTACCTCAAGAGACTCCGGCGGATCGAGGGCCAGGTGCGGGGCCTCCAACGGATGATCGACGAGGACAACTACTGCATCGACATCCTCACTCAGATCAGCGCAGCGACCCGAGCCCTACAGAGCGTCTCGGTCGGACTCCTCGACGAGCACGTTCGTCACTGCGTCCGTCAGGCCGCTACCGACGACCCCGCACACGCCGACGCGATGGTCGACGAAGCAATGAAGTCGATTGAGCGGCTCCTCAAGGCCTGACAACGACGAACTGTCGCAGAGTTCAGCTCGGTCCTCGACGCAACCATGGGCCGAACCCCTGCGACTCAACGTCCCGCGGGCCCTACGGCCCGACGAGCGTGCCGCCGGAGCTGAAAGGGTTGCGCCCGCGGACGCAACTTGGGTATCACGGGTCCGAACACGCACGTCCCGAACGGACATGACATGGCATCGGACTACGAATGAGCGGAGACGACACCTTCCTCGGACCGTCCGGCAAGTGCCCACCCGGACCGTTGGACGGGACCACACCCTTCTCCCGCCTGAAGATACGAACTCTTAGGACGAGACGATGAGCGTGATGAGATGGCGGAGGCGGCCCGTCGCAACCGAGACACAGGCAAGAGCAACCGAGACACGGGCCGATCCGACGCGTCGTCCCCGGATCAGTCGAGTCCTGCACCTGGTGGGTGACGTCACCTCCAGGGCCGGCTTCTCGGCATCGGTAGCGGCCGTGGTGGCCTGCTTCCTGATCGCGTTGGCGATCGCTGGCTTCCCCGAAGCCTGGGAGGCTGGGTTCGCGACTGGAGCGGCCGCGATCACCCTGGTCATGGTCTTCGTGATCCAGCACACCCAGAGTCGCCAGCAACTGGCCACCCAGCTGAAGCTGGATGAGCTGATCCGGAGCTCACCCCAGGCCGACGACCTCTTGGTCCACATCGAAACGGCGCACGACGAAGAGCTGCTCGAACGCGAGCGCGGCCAAGTCGAGCACCACACCGCACTGCGGGCCGACTGACACGCCAGCGCGTTTGATGAGATCACCTCGGGTGCCGTCCAGGCTGCCCCGCATCAAACGGCGACGTTGCGCTGCGAGCGCTGCTCCACGATCGAGCCCGGTCCGAAGGCCTCGGCCTGCCAATGAGCGAGGAGTGCCTCGTGGTCGCGCTGGTCGGGGTGGAAGCCCTCCTGGTCCCACTCGCGGACTGCGTCCATGAATCCCTGCTGGCCGATCGTGGAGTTGGCCCGGATCCACTGCAGGCTCCGCCACAGGTTGCGTGGGTTCCACGCAGCGGGATCGACGGCCAGCGAGACGACCATGCTTGCAACGAGCAGCGGAGCGACGAGTCGGATGAGGAGCTTCATGGCATCGATTCGCTGGTCCTCGGTGCTGCCCAGCGACTGCATGACGTCGAACGCAACAGACTTGTGCTCGATCTCCTCGATGAAGTGCCAGGTGATGAACGCCTGGACCTCTTCGTCGATCGGTTCGGCGTCTGGCTCGGTGAGGCGTTGCTCGAGCGCTTGTTCGGAGAGGACGGCGGTCCAGTGCTCGATGGCTGCGGTGAGCGCCAACTGGGTCGGTCGTGCGAGACGTCGACCGACGGCGGCCAAGGGCTTGCTGAGCCAGTCGATGACCCGGGTCGGGTACCCCATGCGGCGCAGCACCTCGTTGAGCCGTTCGTGCTCGCGCTGGTGCATGGACTCTTGGCCGACGAAGGCGTTGGCCTGCTGCTTCAGGGCCGGGTCGTCGATGTCGGTGCGGTAGCGCTTGACCGCGTCCACGACGAACCGCTCGCCCTCGGGGATGAGTGTGGACAAGACGGCGAAGGCGTGGCTCGACAGTAGGTCGCCACGCACGAAGTGCCGCTGGCTGAGCCGTTCGCCGTACTCGAAGTGAGGTCGACGGGTTGTCAGTGTGCGGGTCCCGACGGTGCTTGCCGTGTGGACGTTCGATGCCATGAGGCCCCTCCAAGGTGACCTGACACTCAAGTGCAGGTCGTCAAGTCATCGTGCACATATTGGCACAATATGTCAACTCAGCGTCCGATCCATGACATCCGGCACGGATCGTCACTTCGGCCGGGTCAGCAGCCGCGCACCACTGCAGGTACGACGCGAGCGGCGAAGTCCCGCAGCACGGTCGGGTCGTGGAGGTCGACCTGCGCGGCCGGGACCACCAAGGTCGAGCCGACGAGGCGGACCAGGGTCTCCGAGATGAATGCGGCCCGCTGAGCGTCGAAGCCGCCGAGGTCGACCAGGTAGCCGGCACAGCTCTGGGTCGCCACGGCGACGATTTCACCGACGCGTGTCCGAAATTCTTCCGGACGCATCGTTCCGACCTGACCGACGAGGCCATCGATCACCGGTCGATCGCGGAAGAACTCCACGCAGTACACGAACGTCTCGGTCAGCATCTCGACCACGTCGTCGTTCCACTCGACGCTTGTCGCGAGACCGTCGATGAACCGGCGCAGCTCTCGGTGCACCAGCGCTGCCACGACGGCGCCCTTGTTCGAGAAGTGCCGGTAGAGCCACTCCCTCGAGATTTCCGCCTCGGCGGCTATCGACGACATCGTGGTGGCCTTGACGCCGACATCGACGAAGCGACGCGTCGCAGCGTCGAGGACGAGATCTGCGGTCGAACGCGGCGCCTCACCCTCAGCACGGTCATCGGGCAGAAGTGCAGCATGAAGCCGTCCTGCGAGGTTGGTCCCATGATTCGTCAAGGTGCTCTCCTCCTCCCTCCTCCGCTGACCTGACACTCTCGAACTCTCTGTCAACCCACGCTGTACGAGGGGAGTCGGCTTGTCAACAACGTCGTTCTACGGTCGACCTTCGCGACCGGCGGTGGAGGCATCCCCGTCCCACCACGACCTCAGTAGGTCAGGACGTTGTCGCCGGCGACCAGCGAGCCGCTCTTGGCCGTCACGGCGGCGGTGTCGTTGGCTGACGCAACGACGACCAGATCGACGACCCTGGTGTGGTCGCCGGCGGTGACCGTCACTGTCGGCCCGCTCAAGTCCGTGGTCAGGATCGCTGTCGAGGGAACCAGCAGCGCGTGCGAGACCTTCGGGCGTGTGAGTGTGACGATGACCGATGCCCCGTCGACGAGCCCGGTCTGTGCTGCCAACGACACGTGGGCGATACCCGAGGTGAGCGAGGCGACGGTGCCGGTCACCCGGCTCCGGTCGATCGCGACGGGGACCGTCGTCCCGGGGGACACCCACGAGGCGTCCGTCGAGATAGCGACGTACGGGTCGCCTTGCCGCACTTGGAGCAGCGCCGTTCCGGGTGTCGCTACCGCACCGAGCGTGCTCGCGACCGACACGACCGTCACCGGGGAGCCCTCGAAGAGGACTTCGCCGAAGGGCACCGAACCGGTCTGCGTGACGTCAAGCGCCTTCTGCCATTCGTTGATCGCCGACATGGTGCTCGAGTCGACGTGACGGTCGACCGCCATGCGACCACCGTCGGTGAATCCTGCGGCGGCGAGCCCCGTCTCCAACTGGAGGATGTCCACGCCGTCGGCGGTGTTGATGTCGATAGTGCGCCAGGCCGGCACAGCACCACTCATGACGACCGTCGGGCGACCGTCGATGGCGAAGATGCTGTCACCGGGCGCGATCACCGCTCCGACCGCTGGGAGCTTCGTGATGATGTGCGCACTCGAGGAAGTTGCTGGGGTCGACCCGCTCGCCGTTGATCTGACGGAAGATCCGGTCGGCAACACCGTGGTGGTCGTGGGGTCGGTTCGCGGCGGGGTGGCAGACGGGACGGTGGTCGGCGGCGACCGCCGCGGCAGGGAGGTCGGAACTGGAGCGACAGTGGGTGTCGTCGGTATCGATGTCGAGTCGGGCACTGTCGCGGTCGTGGTCGACGTCGGTCCCCCGCCAGCGGTCGTGGTCGTCACAGGAATCGTCGTGGTCGTGGTCGTGGTCGATGTAGATGTCGTCGAGGTCGTCGATGTCGATGTCGTGGTTGTCGTCGAACGGGTCCGAGGCCCCGTCGAGCCACCGGCCAATCCGGTCGATGGAGTCGACGCTCCACTCGGCGAACCTGCGCCCGTCCCCGATCCGCCGGCAGCGCCGCCGGGCGCCGAGATCGACACGATCTCGCCGATCGAGATGGTGCCGGTCACCGTGGTCTGCTCGGTCAGATCGCCGATCTTCACCGCCGTCAGCTGGGGCTGTACCGCTTCGACCGCGGCAACGGTCACCGGATTTGACCCGCGAACCCCCCATACGATCACGCCAAGCGATCCGATTGCCATCACGGCGAAGATTGCGATGCCAACGGGAAACCGCTCCCGATCGCCGGTGTCACGCTTGGCCATCACGCGCCCCTAAGTGCGTCAGTCGGGGCCAGCCGTGCCGCCCGGACCGCTGGGTAGAGCCCGGCGATCGCGCCGATCAGGACGGCTCCGCCGAGGCCAACCGCGGCCGCGCTCGGCGGGATCACGACGCGCCAACCCTGCACCTTCGCGAAGACAACGGTAGCGACCGACCCGAACAACACCCCGGCGATTCCGCCGGCCAGTCCGAGCGCGATCGACTCCGAGAGAAACTGTCGACGGATGTGAGCCCGGCGAGCTCCGAGCGCGCGCCGGAGTCCGATCTCCGTGCGCCGCTCGATCACCGAGATGATCATCACGTTCGCGATTCCGATGCCACCAACGAGCAGGGCCACCGCTCCCAGCCCCACGAACAACGCGGTGAACGTGTTGTCGGCAGATGCCTTCGCGGACAATGCGTCGGTCGGGCGAGTCACCTGTACCTCCTCGGGCGACAACGGTGAGACCGTCGCCGGCAGGAGGCCTCGAACTGCGTCAACTGTTGTTTCGTCGGTCCGTACGTAAATGGCGGTCGGCGTCAACGTGGAGCCAGCGATCTCGTTCGCGATGTTCCGGCTGATGATGACGGCGCTGTCGAGATCCGGCGCGAGCGTCAGCGGGTCCAGGATTCCGACGACGGTCACTTCGCGGTTCCCGACGTACACCATGGGTCCGGCGGAGAGGTCGCTGATGCCCAACGTCTGGGCCGCCTTCGCACCGATGACGGCGACAGCGGCCGTGTCCCAGGCCGGTGCCGGCCAGCGCCCAGCGTGCAGGGTTCCGTTCAGCGCGTTCACCAGCGACCCGTCAGACGCAACCAGGTTCAATCCACGAGTGTCGTTCGTGCTCGTCCACTTGTTGCGCAGCATGGTCAGGTTCGTCGTGACCACCGCCGTCGCCTGCTGCACGGCTCCGATGTGGTTGATGCGCGCCGCCGCGTCCTCATCGATCGGAGCGGTCTGCGTTCCGAAGCCCGTACCCGGCGTGACGACGAGGAGATTCGTGCCGAGCCGGGACAGCTCGTCGCCGAGTTGCGCCCGGGACGACTCCGACAATCCCAAAACGGCGACGAGGGCAGCGATGCCGATGGAAACGCCGAGCGCCGACAGGACGCTCCGCGCTCCCCGACGGGTCATCGACCCCACACCGGCCGCCACGACGTCGCCGAACCGCAACCGGCTGGGCTCGATCTGGGAGGCACCTGAGTCGCCGACGCTGTCGGCGGAGTTCGCGGCGTCGCTCGGCGAGAGGATGGAGGTCATCGGTCTTCCTGGACGATCCGGCCGTCACCCACGACGATTCGCCGCTGTGCTCGATCGGCGACCTCATGGTCGTGGGTGATGATGACAACGGTCACCCCGTCGTCGTTGAGTTCCTTCAGCAGCTCGAGGATCGACGCGGAGGAGGCGGAGTCCAAATTTCCGGTCGGTTCGTCGGCCAGGAGCACCGAGGGCTTCGTGATCAACGCCCTGGCGGTCGCCGTGCGCTGGCGCTCGCCGCCCGACAGCGCCCGCGGGAGGTGGTGGACCCGATGCCCCAACCCCACGCGATCGAGCATCGCCGCCGCTCGCTCGCGTCGCTCCGACGGAACGACACCCTGGTAGAGGAGCCCCAGCGCAACGTTCTCGAGAGCGGTCAGTTCCTCGAGAAGGAAGAACTGCTGAAACACGAATCCGAGGTGTCGGGAACGGACCGCCGCGAGCTGATCGTCGGACAGGTTCGTCGTCTGCACGCCGGAGATGCGCAGATCACCTGAGGTCGGGCGGTCGAGTGTGCCCGCGATGTGGAGCAGCGTCGACTTCCCCGAGCCCGACTGGCCGACGATCGCCACCATTTCTCCCGGGTCGATTCGGAGGCTCACGTGGTCGAGTGCTCGCACCGGCGGTGACCCTGGGTACTCCTTCACCACATCGACGAGTTCCAGTGCAGCAGCGCTCACGAAGGCACCACGACCTTCTCGCCCTCCTTGATGTCGGCGCCGGTCACTTGGACCCAGCCGTCCGCGAAGACGCCGAGCTGCACAGGCACGAGGCGGTTGCCGCCGGCGAGCTGCACCGCCTGGCCGCCCTCAACCACCGCCACGAGGGCACGACTTGGTACCGCCAATACGTTGTTCGCCAGCTCGGTCGGGATGTCAACCTTGACCGGCCCGGGCGCCAAGCCGTTACCGCTGTCGGGAATGGCAGTCGCG
>JBBQLA010000087.1:0-8110 GCA_038327485.1 Acidimicrobiales bacterium | reverse complement strand
CCCGATCACCTCGACGTGCACGCGTCTCTGCAGAGCTACGAATCGGCCAAGTCCCGAGTGTGGTCCCAACAGACTCCCGATCAGGTTGCGGTGGCCAACGCAGATGACTCCATCGTCATGTCCCACGCCACCGGGCCGGGTCGGGTCGTCACCTTCGGCCTCGGTGCCGCATCGATCGGACCGGACTACCGCCAGGTCGGCTCCGAGCTGCGTCGCCCCGACGGCGAGACGATCATCGACGTGGCGGAGCTGTTCCGAGCCCTGCCCCACGATCGATCCAACGCGCTGGCCGCTGTTGCGACCGCAGACCCGCTGGGAGCCTCGACGGTTGGTGCTGCCGCGGCGCTGGCGGCATTTCGAGGGCTCCGTCACCGAGTCGAACTCGTCGGCGTCCGCGACGGGGTCGAGTGGTACGACGACTCGAAAGCCACCGCGCCCCACGCGACTGCCGCTGCGGTCAGCGGCTTCGCCTCGGTCGTGCTCATCGCCGGGGGCCGCAACAAGGGTCTCGATCTTTCAGCGCTGGCGACGTTGGACAACGTCGTCGCCGCAGTCGGGATCGGCGACAGCGCCGAGGAGATCGCCGAGGCCTTCGCCGGTCGACCCCACGCCGTCGCCGGATCGATGTCCGATGCGGTCGAAGCGGCGGCGCGATTGGCTCACGTCGGCGACGTGGTGTTGCTGTCACCGGGCTGCGCCAGCTTCGACTGGTACGCCAACTACGCCGAGCGGGGAGATGATTTCGTGAGGTGCGTCAAAGCCCAGGTGCTGTCGACGGGGAGTCGACCATGAGTACCGTCGACCTGCGCGACGCCAAGCGTCGTCACCCTGCGGTGCAGCACGCCCGTGGCCGTCATCCCGCGGCCGCTGGACCTGGACGTCGGGTGCTGACGCGCGGGTCAGGCGACCGCCATCCCGACCTGGAGGTCGTGACCGAAGAGTCGCTGACGCCACCGGTGTTCTGGACGATTCTCTGTTGCGTCATCTCGCTGTGCTGCATCGGGCTGATCTTCGTACTGTCGGCCTCGTCGGTTCGAGCCAACCACAAGCTCGATTCGTCGTTCCACTGGTTCACCCGCCAGGTGTTCTTCGTGATCATCGGCGCCGTCGGCATGTTCATCGCATCGCGCATCGACTATCGGTGGTGGGTCCGACGTGGCCCATTGGCGTTGCTGTTGGCCGTGGGCGGCTTGTTCCTGGTGTTGTTGCCGACGCCGTTGCGTCACGTGGTCAACGGATCGAAGCGGTGGCTCGGTCCCGACGTGATCTCGTTGCAGCCCTCCGAGCTCGCCAAGTTGGCCATGATCTTGTGGCTCACGGGGATGTTGGCGCAGCGGGTCCGTCGCATCCGTGACCCCAAGGCGGCGCTCCTTCCCGCGTTGGCGGTTCTGGCGTTGGTGGCACTGCTGATCATCTCCGAGCCCGATCTCGGTACGACGATCCTCATCTCGAGCGTGACCTTCATCATGCTGGCCGTGGCCGGGGTGCGCCTCGACCGTCTGGCCCTGTATTCGCTCCCGGCGATCGGGCTGGGCGGCGTGCTGTCCATGTGGGGATACCGCCGGGCCCGCATGTTGGCGTTCCTCGATCCGTGGGCGCATGCCACCCGTGAGGGATGGCAGACGCTGCAGAGCCAGGTGGGGATCGCCAGTGGTGGCTGGTTCGGTGTCGGCATCGGTAACGGCCGCTCGAAGTGGGGCTTCCTGCCCGAAGCGCACACCGACTTCATCTTCTCGGTCATCGGTGAGGAACTCGGCCTGCTCGGCTGCCTGGTCGTGATCGGGCTGTTCCTGGCGCTCGTCGTCGCTGGCATCAGCGCCGGCCGACGGTCGGGTGAACTGTCGGGCCTGCTGCTGGCGGTGGGTGTGTCGTCCTGGATCGGACTGCAGGCGTTGATCAACATCAGCGTGACCGTGGGGCTGCTGCCGAACAAGGGCATCACGCTGCCGTTCGTCAGCTACGGCGGATCGTCGTTGATCGTGACGATGATCGCGGCGGGGATACTGCTGAGCGTCGCCCGTAATCCGGCCACCCGTCCACCCAAGATCGGATCACCCAAGGTGCGATCACCCAAGGTGCGATCGCTTTCTCGCCGGCAGCCGTGAGCGCGCGCCGCATCCCTGGCGTCATCGTGATCGCCGGCGGCGGCACCGCCGGCCATGTCCTGCCCGGCCTCGCAGTGGCTCGAGCGTTGGTGGCGCGGGGCGCGGAGCCGGGGTCGATTCAGTGGATCGGCTCCGCCCGTGGGCAGGAAGCCGAGCTGGTTCCGCCCGCCGGTTTCCCTCTCACGCTGCTTCCGGGACGAGGGATCCAGCGACGTCTCAGCATCGAGAACGTGGCATCCGCCTGGGGCCTGGTGCGCGCCATCGGTTCGACGGTGTGGTCGTTCCGTCGGGATCGACCGTGCGTGGTCATGACCCTGGGCGGCTACGCCAGCTTGGCGCCGATCGTCGCCGCGATCCTGTGGCGGGTCCCGATCGTGGTCACTGAACAGAACGCCCGAGCCGGCGCGGCCAACCAGATCGCCGGACGTTTCGCCGTGGCGTGCGCGGTGCCGTTCGACTCCACCGACCTGCCTCGGGCGACGGTGACCGGCAACCCGGTGCGACCCGAGATCCTGGCTGCCGCTGCCGACCCCGAGGTACGCGCCGCGGCCCGCCGTCGGTTCGGTGTCGCCGACGGCCAACGACTCATCGCGGTGTTCGCCGGGTCGTTGGGATCGGCTCGCATCAATCACGCCGTGTCATCGCTCGCGGTGGACTGGGCGGACCGAGACGACCTGGTCATCCGCCACGTCGTCGGGCGTCGCGACTTCGCCTCGGCGACGCGACCAGCTGAGGGTTCGGTCCTCGACTGGGTCGTCATCGAGTACGAGGAACACATGGACCAGCTGTTGGCCGCTGCCGACCTGGCGGTGTGTCGGTCCGGAGGGTCGACCGTCGCCGAGCTGGCCGCCATGTCGCTCCCTGCGGTACTGGTGCCACTGCCCATCGCCACCCGTGATCATCAGACTGCCAACGCCGCAGCGCTGGTCGACGTCGGTGGCGCCGTGATGGTCGCCGACGGGGAGCTCGACGCGGGCCGATTGGAGCGAGAACTGGAGCAGCTGCTGGTCGATGGGGTCCTCGGCGCGATGCGAGTCGCGGTCGGCTCGATCGCCCATCCAGATGCGGCCGACCGGGTCGCGGCCCTGGTGGAGTCGGCGGTGCGGGCGTGATCGAGCTCGACGGTCGGTCGCAGCGAATCCACGTCGTCGGTGTGGGTGGCGCCGGCATGAGCGCCATCGCGCTGGTCCTGTCGAGCATGGGCCATCACGTGACAGGGAGTGACCAGCGGGCCTCCGCCATGCTTGACCGGCTCTCCGCCGCCGGGGTGCCGGTCACCGTCGGAGCAGCGCCGTCCGACGCGGCATCGGCGGACCTCGTCACCTCGTCCACGGCGATCCCGGCCGACGATGCCGATCTGGTTGCCGCCCGCGCCGCAGGCGTGACCACGGTCAGTCGAGCGACCATGTTGGCCGCCATCTGTTCCACCCGGCCCACGCTGGCGGTGGCCGGAACCCACGGGAAGACAACCACCTCGTCGTTGCTGGCGCTGGTGCTCGACTCGGCCGGGTTCGACCCGTCGTTCATCATCGGCGGCGATGTCTCGCAACTGGGAACCGGTGCGCGATGGGGTTCGGGGGAGTGGTTCATCGCGGAGGCAGATGAGAGCGACGGCACGTTCCTCGAGCTGCCGCGTGCCGCGGCCATCGTGACCAACGTCGAACCGGATCATCTCGAGCACTACGGCGGCTTCGACGGGTTGCGCGACGCCTTCGATCGGTTCGTCCTGGAAACCGCCGGTCCGGTCGTCGTGTGCATCGACGATCCACTCACCCGGGACTTGGTCGAGCGGATCGGTGAGTCGGTCGGCGCGGCCGGACCCGGGAGGTTGGTGACCTACGGAACGTCTGCAGACGCCGACTACCGCATGATCGAGGTCGTCGAGGCTGCTCGAGAGATCACTTGGACCGTGGCGCATTCCGAGCAGCCAGCAGTGGGGTTGCGGCTGAGCGCGCCAGGTTTGCACAACGCCCGCAATGCCATGGCGGCCACTGCGTTGGCCATCGAGTTGGGGGCGTCGGTCGACGCGGCGGCCTCGGCGCTCGGTTCGTTCGAAGGGGTGGCTCGCCGATTCGAGTTCAGGGGCGTCGCCGCCGGAGTGACGTTCGTCGACGACTACGCCCACCTGCCCACCGAGGTCGCCGCTGCAGTCGAAGCGGCCAAGGGTGGACGATGGACTCGCGTCGTCGGCGTCTTCCAACCGCATCGGTACAGTCGAACCGAGGCGCTGTGGGCGTCGTTCGCCGACGCCTTCGACGGACTCGACCAGTTGGTGGTGTGCGACATCTATTCGTCGGGCGAGGCCCCTCGGCCGGGAATCACCGCGAAGTTGGTCGTGAACGCCGTCCTCGACGCCCACCCGTGGTCGAACGTCGCGTGGTGTCCGTCGCGCGCCGACCTGATCGCGTACCTGAGCGCCCGGCTGCGCCCCGGCGACCTGTGTCTGACCTTGGGCGCCGGCGACCTCACCACACTGCCTGACGACCTCATCTCCGCGCTCGGCGACGATCGATGAGCGTCGCCGACACCGCCGATCCCGCCGACGCAGCTCTCGCAGCAGTCCTCGGTCCGGCGCTGCAACGCGACCACCTTCTCGGCCCGCTGTGCACCTACCGGGTCGGAGGCTCGGCGAAGTGGTTCGTGGAGGTCGTTGACGTCGACACGTTGCGGGAGTTGGCCAAAGTAACTGCCGCCCATGGTCTGTCGGTGCTGGTGGTCGGTCGCGGCTCGAACCTGCTGGTCTCCGACGCCGGCTTCGATGGAGTGGCGTTGCAGCTCACCGACGCCTTCGCGACCATCGACATCTCCACCATCGACATCGCCACCTCCGAAGCGTTGGTCACCGCTGGTGGTGCCACCTCGTTGCCGGTGTTGGCCCGACGGAGCGTCGCGTCGGGTCTGGGCGGGTTCGAGTGGGCGGTCGGTGTCCCCGGATCGGTCGGTGGAGCGGTCCGCATGAATGCAGGCGGCCACGGATCGGACATCGCCGCCAGCTTGGTCGGGGTCCGCGTCGTCGACCTGACCACCGGCGAAGATGTCGAGGTGGCGGCCGCGCAGCTCGATCTCACCTATCGGCACTCATCGTTGAACGCGTCACAGATTGTCGTGTCGGCGAAGTTCCGGCTGGTTCGTCGTGACCGTCAACTGGGCGAAGCTGATCTGGCGGAGATCGTGGCCTGGCGCCGGGCCAACCAGCCGGGTGGACCCAACGCCGGCTCGGTCTTCGCCAACCCGGTGGGAGACTCGGCCGGTCGCCTGATCGACGCGGCCGGCGGCAAGGGTCGACGAGTCGGTACGGCTGCGGTGTCGGACAAGCACGCCAACTTCATCCAGGCCGACCCCGGTGGCCGGGCCGACGACATCGTCGAGCTGATGGCCGACGTGAGGCGGCTGGTCGTGGAGACGAGCGGTATCGAACTGCGGGCCGAGACCCGTTTGATCGGCTTCTCCGACGAAAAGATTCTGGCAGCAGGAGGGCGTAGCTCGTGAGCACCACCATGATTCCGCCGGTCGTCGATGCCGAGGAGCCGCTCGATGCGGTGGTCGACCCTCGGTTCCGGGTTCGCCGGCTCGAGGTTCGCCGGTCGGCTCGCCGTCGACGTCGCCGCGTCTGGATCGCGGTCACGGTGACGGTGGTCGTGGTGCTCAGCGCCATCGGCGCCCTGTTCTCGCCCTTGTTCGAGGTGAGCCAGATCATCGTGCGGGGCAACGATCACCTCAGCAACGAGATGATCCGCGGCCGCAGCTCGATCGCGGTGGGAGCGGCGATGTTCAGCGTCGACGGCAACGAGGCCGAGCACAACATCGCCCAGCTGCCCTGGGTGCAGAGTGTGCGTGTCGACACCCGATGGCCGAACCGGGTCGAGATCACGGTCGACGAGCGACGTCCGGTGGCGATCATCGGCGTCGCCGACCGACATTGGGTGATGGCCCAAGGCGGCGTGGTGGTCGCAACCGCCACGCTGGCCGACGGGGCGCTGCCGGTCCTGGCGCTGCCCGAAGGCACCAAGGTCGTGGTCGGATCCACCCTGGCGGAGGAGCTCGCTGAGCCTGCAGCGATGGTGGGTGCCATTCCCACCGAGCTCCGGCCGATGATGACCGGGGCGACGCTCAGCACCATCGGCGAGGTCGACGTGCAGCTGAAGTGTGGCGCCGTCCTCAACCTGGGCACGCCCACGTTGATCTCCCAGAAGTTCCTCTCGGCGGAGACGGTGCTCGGGGGTGACGTCGATCTCAGCGGTCTCAAGCGCCTCGACGTGCGAGTTCCCACTGATCCCCGCTTGGAGCGCGGCGGTGCCCGGTGCCGCTGAGTTCACACCCTGTGGTAGAGGTTCACCTAGGATGAACCTCCAGTCGAGATCCAGTTCTCGCCGACGGAGGCACCAATAGATATGGCGCACAATCCCCAGAACTACCTCGCTGTGATCAAGGTCGTCGGCATCGGTGGCGGTGGCTGCAACGCCATCAACCGAATGATCGATGCGGGCCTGAAAGGCGTGGAGTTCATCGCCATCAACACCGACGCTCAGGCGTTGCTGATGAGCGATGCGGACGTGAAGCTCGACATCGGCCGCGAGGTGACCCGCGGTCTCGGTGCCGGATCCGATCCCGACGTCGGTCGTCAGGCCGCTGACGACCATCGCGCCGAAATCGAAGAGGTCCTCCGCGGCTCCGACATGGTGTTCATCACCGCAGGCGAGGGTGGCGGCACCGGCACCGGTGGCGCTCCCGTGGTGGCCGAGGTCGCCAAGCAGATGGGTGCTCTCACCATTGGTGTGGTCACCCGCCCGTTTCTTTTCGAAGGTCGTCGCCGCTCGGTCCAGGCCGAGCAGGGCATCGGCAAGCTCAAGGAGAAGGTCGACACCCAGATCGTCATCCCCAACGATCGGCTGCTCACCGTCGCCAACGAGAAGACGTCGATGCTGTCCGCCTTCAAGATGGCCGACGAGATCCTCCTGCAGGGTGTGCAGGGCATCACCGACCTGATCACCACCCCCGGCCTGATCAACACCGACTTCGCCGATGTGAAGATGATCATGGCCGACGCCGGCAGCGCCCTCATGGGGGTGGGTTACGGCTCGGGTGACGGTCGTGCGCTGGCGGCGGCGCGTTCCGCCATCAGTTCGCCGCTCCTCGAGTCCGCCATCGACGGCGCTCGCGGCATCCTGCTGAACATCTGCGGCGGGTCCGACCTGTCGCTGTTCGAGGTCAACGAGGCCGCCACCATCATCCACGAGGTCGCCCACCCCGAGGCCAACATCATCTTCGGCACCGTGATCGACGACGAGATGGGCGACGAGGTGCGTGTCACCGTCATCGCCGCAGGTTTCGAACGGTGGGACGATGGCCGCAAGCCCGACGAGGCCTCCGGTCGTAAGGCCCGCCCCGCAGCGTCGACTGGCAGCGGCCGCCCTCGGGGCGACCGTGACACCGAGGTCGTCGACGTGTTCGCCACCGACGATTCGCTCGATGACGACGGTGACGACGACTTCGACGTTCCTTCGTTCCTGAAGTAGCTCGGGCCATGGGCCACGAGGTCGAGTGGGGTTTCACCGATCGATCGGTCGGCGATCTCGCAGTCGATCTCGACCCCGCGGTCCTCGCCGAGCGTCGGGCGAGTCTCGGCGTTCAGCCGTGGACGTGGCTGCGGCAGGTGCACGGCGCCGATGTCGTGGTCGTCACCCATGCGGGTGAGCACGCCGGCGCTCAGGCCGATGCCGCGGTGACCTCGGTGCCGGGTGCCACGTTGGCCATCCACACCGCCGATTGTCTGCCGGTGTTGTTGTGGGACCGCGAAGCCGGCGTGATCGCTGCGGCTCACGCTGGCTGGCGAGGACTGGAGGCCGAAGTGCTGCAGCGCACCGTGGCCGCCATGGTCGATCTGGGCGCCGACGTCACGGCAATCGAGGGAGAGATTGGCCCGCACGTCTCCGCGACCGCCTACGAGTTCGGCCAGGCCGACCTCACTCGACTGGCTTTCCGTTATGGCCCCGACGTGATCGCCG
>JBBQLA010000086.1:0-8118 GCA_038327485.1 Acidimicrobiales bacterium | reverse complement strand
GGGCTCCGAACAAGTTGGATCCCCAGCACGCTCCCGTATTCGTCGCTGTCAGTACGCAGGTGTGCGTGCCTTGACTGCTGATGGTCGTGGCAGTGGCGATTCCGCTGACATCCACCGGCGTCGACGAGTCGCCGATGTTGCCGTTGCCCAAGTAGCCGTTGAGACCCCAGCACTTCACAGATCCGCCGACGCGAATCGCGCAGGTGGAGTAGAAGTTCATGGAGACAGCGGTGGCATCCGAGATCGAGACGACGGTGTTTGCCGTCAGGTGGTCAGCGCTTGAACCGTCGCCGTCGCCGGTCTGGTTGTAGCCGTCATCGCCCCAGCATTTCACCGACCCGCCGGCCAACACCGCGCAGCTGGCACCGTTGAAGCCCCCGGCCGCCACATCGATCGCGCCGGACACCCCGCTCACCTGCACCGGTGATTGGCTGGTCGCGGTGGAACCATCGCCGAGCTGGCCATGGTCGTTCGATCCCCAGCACCACACGGTGCCATCGCTCTTGAGCGCGCAGGCGTGCGAACCGCCGGTCGACACCTTGATGACGCCGGTGAGACTCACGATGGTGGGTGAGAGGGCACCGCCACTGGCCCCGTCGCCGCGGAGGGTTGGCGTGCCCCAGCACCGAGCCAGTCCGCCCGAGGTCCGCAGGCAGCTCCCGTTGGAGCCGGACGAGACCTGTGTTGCGTCGGTGACTCCGGAGACCTGCACCGGCATGAGCGAGTCAGTGCCCGCACCGTTGCCGAGCATCCCGCCGCCGCCGGAGCCCCAACACCACACCGTGCTGTCGGCCCGCAGGGCGCACGACGTGCCTGAGCCAGCGGACACGGCGGTGGCATCGGTGATTCCGGTCGAGACCAACGTTGTCGAGTCAGTGGTCGAGTTGTTGCCGAGTTGGCCGTATGTGTTCTGGCCGACACATTTCACTGCGCCCGCATCGACCACACAGGTGTGTTGGTACCCAGCACCGACCGCGTACGAGGGTGGCGGTGGCGGTGCGGTCGTGGTGGTGGTGGGCGCCGTCGTAGGCGTCGTTGTGGTGGTCGGCGAAGGCGCGGGGGTCGTGGTGTTGCGGGCGGCGGCTTCGGCCTTGAGTCGGTTGATCAGTGCCAGTCCGTCGGCTTTCGAGATGAGTCGGACCCAGCGGCCGTTCTTGCACACCAGCACGTGAGTGGCGTCGTTGCCGACGTCCTTGGTGCGGCATCGCGCGCCAGCCACGGCGACGATGCAGGAGGTCAGCGCCATGACCATCGCTGCGGTCGCGATGACGGCAACAACTCGTGTGCTCGGACGATTCATGGCGGAACTCCTCAGAGGGTCCCGATCGATATCGACTATCCCGCTGAAGTCTTGAGGTTTTGGTCGCCGCCGTGGCGGAAGTCCGGGGTCACCTCGTCGATGGGCACGGCACGGCCCGCGAGATGGGCGGCGGCAGCGGCTGCGAGTCCGAGACAGCCCATCGTCAGCCACATGGGAAAGGCGTTGTCGCGGTGGTAGAGCAGCGGCGCGATGAACGAGCAGAACATGGCGCCCGTCGCATAGGTCGCCTCGTACGCGCCTTGCCCCGCGCCGGTGAGGCCGATGGTGCAGGTCGATTCGGCGACGGCGGTTTGCCCCGCGGTATACACGACCGAGTTCGCCATCGCCACGAGACCACCAAGGATCGCGATCACCCACAGGTGTCGGGTGAGCCCGAATGCAGCGATCATCGGCGCCGCCACCAACAGCGCCGTGGTGCCGGCCCGGATCGGGCCGAATCGGTCGACGAGCTTGCCGGCGAGTGGCATGAACACGACCAGCGGGACGGCCAGCGACACCATGACCAGGACCAGTTCTCCGTCGGTGCCGTGCAGGTCCTTGAGGAACCTTGCGGCGACCGCGTCGAAGGTACCGATGATCACGGCGAACGCAGTGCCGACCAGCAGGCCGGCTCGTGCCATCGGAATTCGGAACACCCGCCGGATCTCGTCACCGCCGGCGTGCTCGTCGTGGATCGGAGGCTCGGGGGCGAGGGTGGCGATGGGCCCGACGATGGCCAGGAGGATGGCCAGCCACAGGAACGGTGTGTTGGGGGAGTGCAGGAAGTGTTCGAGCCCTTTGGCCACGGGAATGCCGACGAGGAAGCCCCCGATGTCGGCAGCGCCGGCCACTGAGATGGCCTGGCCCGGATTGTCGGGGTTGCGGCTGATGATGATGCGACGAGCAGCGGGGATGAAGGTGCCCGATCCCAAGCCGACGAGCATTCGAGCCACCACGAACTCCCACAGGTGGATGCCGAAGTAGAACCAGACCATGCCTGCTGCCGCGGTGCCGAGCCCGAGCCACAGCAACTTGCGGGTGTGGCCACGGTCGGCGAAGCGGGACAACCCGAGTTGGCCGATGAGCGCGGCGGGGAACGCAGAGCTGGCAACCAGTCCCAGGCCGAGGTCGGAGAAGTGGTACTTGTCCTGCAGGTCGGCGATGAGCCCGAAGATTGCTCCGTACCCCATGGCCTCGACCAGGATCGCCAGAAGCAGGGGGACGTTGGACCGGCGCATTGCGCTCTCATGCTACGGGCTGGCAGGCCTCCGGTAGATTCGGAGGGTGATCTGGGTCTTCGGAGTGCTGGCCGTGCTGACCACCTTCGTGATCGCGGCGGTGTCGGTCGGCTCCACCACCGCCAATCTCGCCACTCGCGCTCGGCGCAGCGTGTACGACCTCGAGGAAGCGGTCGACTACGTGGCCGAGCACCTTCCACCGGAAGTGACGGCCGAGATCGGCTTCGATGACGTGCGTGCAGTGCTGGGCTGGAACCTCGACTACCTCCAGTCCAAGGGCATCGCCAGCCTGAAGACCGCTGATGATCCCGGGTCGGGGCTGATCGTGGTCGGTGATGCCGAACCGTTGGCGTGGATCCTGGGCCGGGTCGACTCCGCCGCCGACGGTCAGCCGGGCGCGGGGGTGACCGACGAGCAGGTCGCGCTGGTGCTGGTGGCCAACCGTGGCTATGAGCGCTCGATCGGCGCCATTGGGGACGAGGTCGAGGGGCCTCGCCTCGACTGAGTCGCTCCCAGCCCGTTGCTTCGGATCCGTCGGCGGCGTGGCCGTATGCTGCGCCCATGGATCGACTCGGGAAGTTCGAGCACAACCGTTTCATCGGCGACAAGCGCAGCCAGGTCGTCTACGACATCGACGAGTTGGGCGCTGAGCACGAAGCGCTGATCGCCGATCTCGTCGGGGCGGAGACGTGGTTGTGCTTCGGTCCCGACACACTGGCCGAAGCTCGCAACCGTGGCTACAAGTTGTTCGCTCCTCAGCGGGCTGCGCTCCGCGCCGCCGCCGACTCCTGAGGCGGTCTCGCTAGTGGCCGACGAGGCCTCGGTCATGGACGACTCCTTCGAGTCGTCGGGTCTGCAGCTGTCGTGTCACGTGTCCGAGCCAGCGACCCTGGGCTCGGCCACCCCGGCAGTGGTGTTGTGCCACGGGTTCCCGGTGCGGGGCCGAGAGTCACCGGCGTCGGGCAAGTCGTTCCCGGAGTTGGCCGACCGCATCGCCACCGAGATGGGCTGGATCGCCATGGCCATGAACTTCCGTGGCTGCGGACAATCACAGGGCAACTTCTCACTGGGTGGATGGCTCGATGACATCGGCGCGGCGGTCGCGCACGTGGTCGATCTCGGTGCCACCGACGTGTGGCTGGCCGGCTTCGGGAGTGGCGGTGCGCTGTGCATCTGCGAAGGGGCGCGCAACGAGGCGGTCACCGGTGTCGCGGCGATGTCGGCGCCGGCCGACTTCACCGACTGGGCCCGCGACCCGAGGAGGCTGTTGTTGCATGCGCGTCAGGTCGGCGTGGTGAAGGATCCGGCCTTCCCGACGTCACTCGAGAAGTGGGCGCTCGAGCTCAAGGAGATCAGCTCCATCAGGTGCGCCCAGCAGCTGGCGCCGCGGCCTCTGCTGTTGATCCACGGTGAGGCCGACGATCTCACCCCCAACTTGGACGCCCGGGTGTTGGCCGACGCGCACGGCGCCGCCGAGCTGCGGATCATCGGCGGTGCCGGCCACGAGCTCCGCCACGACCCTCGTGCGGTCGCGGTGCTACTCGGCTGGCTCTCGCGACTCCAGAACGCCAAGCAGGCCCGCTGACCAATTGGCCGCTCGGTCAGTCCTGCTTGGTCTTCTTGGCGGCCTTCTTGGCTTTCTTCCACTCCCGGACCGCGGCGAGCGATGCGGCGTCGGCCACGTCCGCGACTGAGCGGGGCTGGGCGTCGGAGAACGGCGCCGCCGCTGCTTCCCATCCCGCGGGCTTCTTGGCGAAACGCTTGGCCAGGATGGCCATGAAGATCTTGGCCTTCTCGTCGCCGTAGCCCGGCAGCTCGCGGATCCGGGCGTACAGCGCGTCGCCTGATCTCACGCCCTTCCACAGCTTCTCGGCGTCGCCGTCGTAGTGCTCGACGAGGAACGCGCACAGCTCCCACACCCGCCGCCCCATCGACGCGGGGAATCGGTGGATGGCCGGCTTGTTGCAGCAGACCGTCACGAAGTCGTCGATGTCCATCGCTGCGAAGGCGTTGGCGTCGAGTGTGCCACCGAGGCGGTCCTTCAAGGAGACCGGGCCCTTGAACGCCCACTCCATCGGCACCTGTTGATCGAGCAGCATGCCGATCACCAGCGCCAACGGTTCACTCACGAGGAGCGCGTCGGCCTCAGCGTCGCCGGTGATCGGGATGGTGGGAGTGGCCATGGCTCGAAACCTACTGGTCCGACTGGTCCGACTGGTCAGTAGGTCCAGGGCGGCGGCGCCTCGGTATCCACTCCGGCGCGGGTGATTGCATCGGCGACGGCATCGGTGCCGACCACTCCCCGAGCGGCCAACGAGCTGAGTACGGCGATCACGACCTGGCCGGCTTCGGTCTCGAAATGGCGACGAAGCTGTTCACGGGTGTCGCTGCGGCCGAAGCCGTCGGTGCCGAGCGAGGTCCACGGTCGGTTCACCCAACGACTCACCTGGTCGGGGACGGCTCGCAGATAGTCGGTGACGGCCACGACGGGCCCACCGTCACCGAGGCGTTCGGTCACGAGCGGCACGCGCGCCGGCTCACCTGGATGCAGTCGGTTCCACCGCTCCGCCTCGAGCGCATCGTCACGCAGCGCCTTGTAGCTGGTCGCCGACCACAGATCCACGCCGATGCCGTAGATCTCGGCGAGCTGGTCGCGAGCTTCGGCCGCCGCCTTCCACGAGGTGCCGCTGAACAGCACGCTGGCGTGGGTGGTCTCGAGCGGCGATGACGTCCATCGATACAACCCCTCGACCACACCGCGGACGATCTCGGCCGGATCGCGACCATCAGGGAGAGCCGGCATCGGGTAGTTCTCGTTGTACAGGGTCAGGTAGTAGAAGACGTCGAGGCCCTGGGCGTACATCGCATCGATGCCGTCGTGCACGATGATCGCCAGCTCGTAGGCGAATGCCGGGTCGTACGCTCGGCACGGCGGTACGGTCGACGCCAACACCAGGCTGTGGCCGTCCTGGTGCTGCAGTCCCTCGCCCATCAGGGTGGTCCGCCCGGCGGTGGCGCCGAGCAGGAATCCCCGAGCGCGGGCGTCCGCCGCGGCCCAGATGAGATCGCCGACCCGTTGGAAGCCGAACATCGAATAGAAGATGAAGAACGGGATCATCGGCACGCCGCGAGTGGCGTAGCTCGTTGCCGCGGCCGTCCACGACGCCATCCCCCCGGCCTCGGTGATGCCTTCCTCGAGGATCTGACCCGACGACGACTCGGCGTAGCTCAGCAGCAGGTGGTGATCGACGGGCTCGTACTTCTGACCCTGCGACGCGTAGATCTTGAACTCGCGGAACAACGCGTCCATACCGAACGTGCGGGCCTCGTCAGGAATGATCGGCACGATCCGGCTCCCGACGTGTTCGTCGCGAACGAGGTTGCGCAACAGTCGTGTGAATGCGGTCGTGGTCGACGCTGCCTGTTGGCCGGAGCCGGCCAGCATCTCGTTGAACGCATCGGGCTCGGGAAGTCGCAGCTCGCGCCGGACCCGAACGACGCGCTTGGGGATCGACCCGCCCAGCGCCCGCCGGCGATCCGACAGATACTTCTGCTCGGGCGATCCGTCGACCAGCGAGAGGTACGGCGGGTCGGGTTGGGCCAGCATCTCGTCGGTCACCACGTCACCGAGGTGCAGCCGATCGCGCAGTGCGGTCAACTCCTTGGCCGACATCTTCTTCACTTGGTGCGTCGAGTTGCGGCCCTCGACGTTGTCGCCGAGGGTCCACCCCTTGACCGTCTTGGCTAGGATCACCGTGGGCTGACCAGTGGCCTCGGTGGCGCGGCGATAGGCCGCGTAGAGCTTGCGGTAGTCGTGTCCGCCACGAGGGAGTTGCTCGAGTTCCTCGTCGGACAGGTCCTCGACGATCTTGCGCAGTCGGGGGTCGGGCCCGAAGAAGTGCTCGCGGATGAATGCGCCCGACTCGACCGCGTAGCGCTGGAAGTTTCCGTCGACGGTGGTGTTCATCTTCTCGATGAGCACGCCGTCGGTGTCACGCTCCAGCAGGCGGTCCCACCCGGTGCCCCAGATGACTTTGATGACATTCCACCCGGCGCCGCGGAACACACCCTCGAGCTCTTGGATGATCTTGCCGTTGCCGCGCACCGGTCCGTCGAGTCGCTGCAGGTTGCAGTTCACGACCCACGTCAGGTTGTCGAGTTGCTCGCGCCCGGCGAGCGAGATGGAGCCGAGGGTCTCGGGTTCGTCGCATTCGCCGTCGCCCACGAAGCACCACACCCTCGACGCCGCGGTGTCGTCGATCTGACGGTGTTCGAGGTACCGGTTGAAGCGAGCGTGGTAGATCGAGTTGATCGGTCCGAGCCCCATCGAGACGGTGGGGAACTCCCAGAAGTCCGGCATGAGCCGGGGGTGGGGATAGCTCGACAACCCACCGACGGTGTCGTCTGGGCGGAGGATCTCCTGGCGGAAGCGATCGAGCTGCGCCTCGGTCAATCGTCCTTCGAGAAACGCCCGGGCGTACATGCCAGGCGCGGCGTGTCCCTGGAAGTACACGTGGTCGCCCGGGGTGCCGTCGTCCTTGCCGCGAAAGAAATGGTTGAGGCCCACGTCGTAGAGCGACGCGGAGGACGCAAAGGTGGAGAGGTGACCACCGATGCCATCGGCGCGCCGGTTGGCCCGGACCACCATGACCACGGCGTTCCAGCGGACGAACGCTCGGATCCGTCGCTCGACGTCCTCATCGCCGGGAAACCAGTCCTGCGCTTCGGGTGGGATGGTGTTGATGTACGGAGTCGAGACAGGACCGGCGATGTCGACACCCAGTTCGCGGGCCTGATCGATGATGCGGCTGATGAGGAACCGGGTACGGGCGGGGCCCTGCTGGCGAGCGATGGCGGCGATGGACTCCCGCCACTCGTCGGTCTCCGCGCTGTCGGTATCGACGAGCTGTTGGAGGAAGTCGTTGCTGCTCACCTGGTCAGGCTACGCGCGGCGAAGTCGTCGGCTTGGCTACCCGCCGGTAACTCTGAGCCGACCCTGCCTGATCACTCTCTGAGGTCGCGCTTGCACCGTCCGCGGCCTAGGACGTCGCGGCGAATACTGTCGCGATTCGCGAGTGACCGACTCGCGCCCATGGGGGAGGCACTCGTGGCCGTCATCGAGTTCATCGTGATCTTCGTGACCTCGTCGATGGTGCTGGCCGTCGGCGCAGCGGCGCTCATGCACGTGTTGTCGGATCGCCTCGATCCCGATCCCGGTCCCGATCCCGCGAGCTCCCGCGTTTGCCCAGATCTTCGGTCGGCGCAGACCTCAGTGACCGTGGTCGGCCCGGACCTGCGTGTACGCCCAGTTGATCAGCCGGAGCCGATCCTCGGCGGCGAGTCGTTCCTCGCATGAGGCGTCCCCGAGGTGATCTGGGTGGTGCTCCTTCACGAGGCGTCGCTTCACGCTGACGATCTCGGCCCAGGGTGTCGACGGACTGATCCCGAGTATGTCGTATGGGTCCTCACTCTTGCCGAGCGGCGCCTCGGTCTCGGGGGGGTCCTCGAACAGTGATTCGAAGGTGAAGTACTCGTCGTAGCCCGAATGCGGCTCGTCAACGTGGTCGTCGGCATCCTCGG
>JBBQLA010000085.1:0-8118 GCA_038327485.1 Acidimicrobiales bacterium | reverse complement strand
TGGCGGTGGCCTGGATCGCCTACGGCCTTGACGCCCGGCTGCCGGCAGTGTGGATCGTGTCGGTGCTGGCGCTGGTTCCGGGCATCTGGACCGTGGTCCTGCTGGCGAGACAGATTCGGTTGCCCGATCTGGTCGGCGGCTCGATCTGGGTGGGAGCGTTGGTACTCGCCGCGGTGGCGGGGAAGTGGGGCGTCGCGCTCGGCGCCGGCGTCCTGGTGACACAAGGACCACAGGTGCGGCGGGCGCTGAAGGAGGACGACCTGTCGGGTCTCTCGCCGGCGACGTGGTGGTTGTCGGTGCTCGATGCCGCCACGTGGGGTGCCTACGGGGTGGCCGTCGGCGACGGCGCGCTCATGGGGGACGGGGTCGTGTTGGTGAGCTCCTCGGTGGTGGTGCTCAGCCGGGTGTGGTGGACGTCTCGTTCTGAGCGAGCGTCGTCTCGGTGATGACGTCGAGGCGGCCGTCGGCGTGACGGGCGAAGCGTCCCCGATCCGGACCGTGGTGGGGGTCGTCCGCCGGCCACGGCCAACCGCCGAATCCAGTGCGGCGGTAGTCGTCGAACGCCTGCTGAATCTCGCGCTCGTCGTTCATCACGAACGGTCCGTGTTGGGCCACCGGCTCACCGATCGGGCGTCCCTGGAGCACCAGGCAGTGCACGCCCTCGCTCCCGACTCCGGTCAGCTCGACCTCGACGTCGCAGCGCAGCACCGCGCCCGAGATGGTCGGTACCACGTGACCACCGACGTCGACGGCGGATCCTTCGAACACGTAGATCGTTCGTACCGTCTCGACGCCGGCGGTGGGCGGAAGGGTGCAGCGAGCACCGTCGTCGAGTGAGAGGTGCCAGATGGCCACTTCCGCTTCCGGGCGCGCTGCCCACGAACGCGGCGGGGGAGAGGGCGCGGTCAACCCGTCGAATGTCCCGGCGATCACGGTGACCTCGGCCGTGCGACCCTGATCGTCGACGGTCCTTCGTCGGGGAATGTCGCCGTCCCACAACATGGTGAAGTGCGGTGCGACGAGCTTGTCCTCGGCCGGCAGATTGAGCCAGATCTGGAACAACTCCAACGGGTTCGGCGCGTTTCGGTCGAGCAGCGGGAACATCTCGGAGTGCACGATGCCCTCTCCAGCGGTGACCCACTGGGTGTCTCCGCTGCCGAATCGGGCCGCTGCGCCGAGTGAATCGGAGTGGTCAACAATGCCCCGGCGAACGTAGGTGACCGTCTCGAAACCGCGGTGCGGATGCTGCGGGAACCCCGGCACGGATTGGCCGTGGTACATGTTCCAACCGTCGCGTCGACTGAAGTCCGATCCGAGCTCGCGACGGCTCAGGTCGTCCTCGGGGCCGAGCTGTTCGTTGCCGGCCGGATAGGCGTCGAGGTGGTGCACGCAGAACAGGAACGGGTCGATCGTGGGCCACGGTGGAGCGCCGAGCTCGATCGTCTGGAGTACGGGATCGTCCATGCGCACAGGCTACGGACGATCGCGGTACAGACGACGTGGGATAGGTTGCGACGCCGTCACATCGACTCAGGCACGGGTCCACGGCGACGAGTTCGAGAGGGGCTGAAGTGGATTCTGGCAATGTCGCATGGGTGCTGATCTGTGGCGCCCTGGTGTTGTTCATGACACCGGGACTGGCGTTCTTCTACGGCGGCATGGTCCGATCGAAGAACGTCCTGAACATGTTGATGATGAACTTCTGGTGCGTTGTCGTGGTGCCATTGCTGTGGGTCGTCGTCGGATACTCGCTGGCGTTCAACGGCACCGGCGGCTGGTTGGGCAACTTCGACAAGGCGTTCGGTCGGGGCTTCGACTTCTCCGGGATGGAGCCGGTCGTCATGATCTTCCTGGCGACCTTCGCCGCCATCACTCCGGCGCTCATCGCCGGCGCCGTGGCCGATCGCATGAAGTTCGCCGCGTGGGCGATCTTCGTGCCCCTGTGGAGCTTGGTCGTCTACGTGCCGGTCACCTACTGGGTGTTCGCTCCGCACGGATGGTTGCGAGCGCGTGGCTCACTCGACTTCGCCGGCGGCACCTCCATCCATGTCAACGCCGGTATCGCAGCGCTGGCGGTCGTTCTGGTCCTGGGCAAACGACGGGGTTGGCCGAAGGAGGGTGCGCCGCCGCACTCGATGCCGCTGGTCATGTTGGGCACGGGCATCCTGTGGTTCGGCTGGTTCGGCTTCAACGCTGGCTCCGAGCTCGCGGCCGACGGCGTGGCGGTCCAGGCCTTCATCAACACGTTCCTCGCTGCAGCGGCGGCCGGTCTGGCCTGGTGTCTGGTCGAGCGGGTCCGAGACGGACACATCACCAGCCTCGGCGTGGCGTCAGGCATTGTCGCCGGGCTGGTGGCGATCACCCCGGCCTGCGGGTTCGTGACCTCGATGTCGTCCATCGCCATCGGACTGATCGCCGGGGTGATCTGTTGCTTCGCGGTGCGAGTCAAGTTCCGCTTCGGCTACGACGACGCCCTCGACGTGATCGGCGTGCATCTCGTCGGCGGTCTGGTCGGGTCAGTGCTCATCGGCTTCTTCGCCGACCCGGCCGCGCTCGGTTACCCACCTGGGAAGGGAGTCGGCGCCGACGGTCTGCTGCGTGCTTCGCAAGGCCTGTTCTTCGGTGGCGGCGGAGGATTGCTGGCCGAGCAGCTGCTGGCCAATGGGGTCGTGTTGGTGTTCTCATTCGTCGTCACCTTCGTTCTGGCCAAGGCACTCGACGCCACGATCGGGTTGCGGTCCACCGAGGAGGACGAGGTCGTCGGCCTCGATGTGACCCAGCACGGCGAGGCTGCGTATCACTCAGGCTCTGACCGGTCCATGGACCGAACGTTCTGATTCGCCGAACTTGACCTCCTCAACCTGATTCAACTCATTCGCCGAAAGCAGGATCATTCGTGAAGCTCATCACCGCGATCATCAAGCCGTTCAAGGTCGACGACGTCAAGACGGCACTGAAGGGAATTGGCGTCGTCGGGCTGACGCTCACTGAGGTCCAGGGGTTCGGTCGACAAGGCGGGCACACCGAGACCTTCCGAGGTTCGGAGTATCAGATCGACTTCGTGCCCAAGGTCAAGATCGAAGCTGTCGTCCGTCCCGAAGACGTCGACCGAATCGTCGAAGCCCTGGTCGACGCGGCGCGCACCGACAAGATCGGCGACGGCAAGGTGTGGGTGACCGATGTCGACATGGTGATCCGCATCCGCACCGGCGAGCGTGGCAGCGACGCGCTGTAGAGCTGCGTGCGCTCGACGGTCAGTCGTCGTGCAGCAGGTCGTCGACGAACTGGTCGGCGAACTCGATCGCTTCGAAACCGATGGGGAGGTGCTTGACCTTGCCGGCGACGAGTTGAACGGCCCACTGCCCGCCGTTGTCATAGGGACCGACGATCTCGGTGATCGAGCTGATGCGAATGGCGAACGGATTGCCGGCGCTGTTTCGAAGGCGAACCCAGCCGCGTGCGATTCGAACGGATTCACCGTCCTGCGCCACGGTGGCCACCTCGGGGGTGTCCCGGGTCAGGTGGAATGAGCGATGCCGCGGGTCCGCGGTCGACATGTCGGTGTGCGAGGTCTGCGCCACGGTGTCCCCAATTCGATCGCCTGGTTGAGTCGTCAACATACCCACGAATGGGTGAGAGAAGCCTCCGAGATGCGTCGCGCCTGTGGATTCGGACAGCTGGTGGCGCGCGCTCAGAGCGACGCCGAGGGCAAGCGCTTGAGATCGTCGATCGACAACAGCATGCGGCGCTCCTCGTCGTGGCTCGTCGAGATCTTGCCGTCGAGGACCAGCCGGTAGAGCTCGGCCACGTCCATGTCGAGGTGAGCTGCGGCCGCGAACGGTCGGATCCAACCTCCGGTGCGTGTCGTGGTCATCAGTTCGGGAGGGCCGCGAAGACCTCGGCGGCATAGTCGGAGGTGAGGGCGGCGAGGGCTGGTACTGCGTCGGGCGAGATCCCCACCGATTCGAGATGATCAGGGTCGATCGATCCGAATCCGGCCGGTTCGAGCACCAGGTGCGCGAGCGCATCGCCCGCGATCAGGACTTGGGCGTGTGGAGTGATGGCCGCTGAGGTGTCGTGGTGGGTGGCGATGGCGTCGACCAGCTCCGTCGGGAAGCTCCACTGACCGAGGATGCGCGCGGCAGCCTGTTCATGGCTCATGCCGAACTCCACCAACTCCAACCCGCACTGCGAGGCGGTGTCGGACAAGTTGCTCATCAGCGGGCGATACGCCTCGGGATCCACGCTGTGCAGCAGCGCCGCGCCGAGGTCGTGAAGGAGCCCCAGGGAGAAGGCCTGCCCCTTGGGCACCCCGAAGCGCGTCGAGACGACCGAGCATGCTGCGGCTGTCGCGGCGGAATGCTCCCAGAAGCCGTCGGGCGCCGGCACTCGGTGGTTGCGGAGGCCCGAAGCCAGCAACGCGGACACCGCACGGATCGAGTCGAAGCCGACCAGGCTGACCGCGTGTTGGGTACTGGCGACTCGCTGCGACATTCCGTAGGCGGCGGAGTTGGCCAGTCGCATGACGTGAGCGGTGAGGATCGGATCGAGGTCGACCGCCTCGGACAGACGTCGAGCATCGGTTTCGGGATCATCGGCCAACAGCAGCACCTTGAGCGCGGTCGGACGCGATGCCTTGATCTCGTCGATCGCCGCCTCGAGCTCGTGCGCCCTCCCGTGGGTCCGCTCGATCATCGTCATGCAGTGCTCCGTTCCCGTCCATTCACCATCCGTGGTGACCAACGGGTCATCGGAACGATTCGGAACGGCCTTGAGAACGCAAGGTGAGAGGTACGCCTCAACGGTTGCTCAGGGAGTGGGCTCCTGAGTCGGTGGAGCGGTCGTCGGGGGAGCTGTGGTGGCCGGCGCGGTGGTGGGCGGAGCAGTAGTCGGAGGAGCGGTGGTGGCGGGAGCCGTGGTTTCAGGAGCCGTGATGGACGGGTCGGTCCTCGGGGGAGCGGTGGCCGGTGCGACAGTCGTGGACGGCGCCGCTGCCGTCTCCGACGCGGCCCAGCCGATGTTGACCGACGAGGTCGTCGCCTTCCGCTTGGTCTTCGCGGTCGGGGCGGTCGGGGTGGTCGTCGTGGGCACGACGGTCGTCGCGCCTTCGACCTGCACGTCGGTCGCTGGAGCGGCTGCCGGCTCGATCGAGAGGTTCTCGTCGGCCGCGATCGTGGTCGAGCTGATGTCGGGCGACGTCGTGGTCGTCGATCGTCGGACGGCGGGGGTGGCGCTGCGTGAGGCGGTCGAGGACAACACGGCGGTGTCGCCGCCACCCTGGATGGCGGAGCCGAGCGACGCCAACGCGACGATCACGAACAGGCCGATCGCGGCGCGTTTGGCCACTGCCGCGACACCGGGCGCGGCCAACAGCGCAGGCACACCGCGGCGGGGTCCGTCCACTCGGATCACCGTGAGCTGGATGTCGTCATCGCGTGACGCTGGGGTTCGTTCGTTCATCTTCATCCTCATCACCCGATCGGGAGGCTGGCCATGATCTCGGCGGAACGCAGCACGGTGGAGTCGACCATCGACTCCAACACGCCGATGTCGTCGATCCGCAACGACTCCGACAACGCGATCCGCAGGTCGTCGTCGAGGGGCGGAGGCATCGGTGTGTCGTCGATGTCGTCGTCGGGCTCGTCCGGAGGTGGAGCGAGACCGGCGACGGCTGCGGCATTCTTGGTGGCCACGAGTTGGAGTCGGTGAGCCAACACGCGGCCGGCGGCGTCTGCGAGAAGATCGCCGACCCGGACGGCCTGGGCGATCGGCCCGTCGTCCGACGAGCTCGGATCACCGTGGTGCACCGCGACGGCTTCGACGAAGGTCTTCGGAAAACGCCAGGCCGACAGCACGCGAGCCGCAGCGGCAGAATGACCCATGCCGAACGCTTCGAGTTCGGCGGCATCGAGCGCCACGCCGTCGGCGCCGTGCAGGGCGAGCAGACCCTGATGTGCTGTGGTGTCATAGCCGTGCAGCAAGGCGATCCCAAGGTCGTGCAGGAGACCAGCGGCGAATGCGTCGCCCTTGGCCAGCCCGAATCGGGGCGCGACCACCGAGCAACCAGCGGCGGTGGCCGCAGCGTGGAACCAGAAGCCGTCGGGCTTGGGGCGGTCGGCACGGTCGAGGCCGGTGGCGGTCACCGCGGCGAGTGAACGAATGGCGGAGAATCCGATGACGGTGACGGCGAACCCGGTATTGCTGACCCGCCCGCTCATTCCGTAGAAGGCCGAGTTGGCGAGCCGCATCACCTGAGTGGCGAACGCTGGATCTCCTTCGACCGCGGCCGCCACCTTGGGTGCATCGGCATTGGGGTCGTCGATCACCGACAGCACCTGGATGGCAGCGGGGCGGGCAATGCTGACGGCGTCGAGGGCGTCGCACAGCTGCGCAAGATCAGCCTCGCTGGGCGTCGACCTCGACGAGACGGATGAGGCGGGCGGGCCGGGCAGGCCCGACAGGACCGAGGGAGGAGTGAGTCCGCTCATCGACGGTACTGTCCGATCAGGTCCTCGATGGACACGGCGTCCTGAGTGGCATCGGTGACGATGTCGGCGCCGAGCGCTCGGGCCCGGATCAGCTGATCGTCGGTGCTGACCGGTGCCGAGACGACGCGTCCCAGGTCGTGGGCCACCGTGATGATGGCTGCGACGGCGGCGATCGATGCGGGGTCGGTGGCGTTGATCAACGTGGACGAGAGGCGCAGCCCGGCGATCGAATGATGTCCGAGCGCCACCAGGGAGGAGCGTTCGGCCCCCACATGCTCCAACGACACCTCGACGCCGAGATCGGACAGCTGGTCGACCACGGAGACGAGTCCGGCATCCGACGGATTCCATCCGTTCTCCGCCAGCCGCAACTCGAGGTCGGGGCTCGAGAGACCACGAGCCAGCAGGGTGCGGGCGATTCGGTCGACGAGTCCCGGCGTCAACATCTGTTCGGGGGTCACCCCGATCGACACCCGGCACGGTCCGATGCCGGCGCGGATGGCGATCAGATCGGTGGCGCCGCGGCCCACGAGGAAGGCGATCAGGTCGGCGTCGAGTTTGGCCTGCTCGATGGCGGCGATGACCTCGTCGGTCGTCGTGGTCTGCCACTGCTCGGGCCAGTGATCGGGAATCGCCAGGCAGAGGTCGACGCCGATGGTGTCGAGCGACCCCGCAGCGGCGGAGACTCGATAGGCGACGTCGAACGCGCCGGCTTCGAGTGTGGAACGAACCAGCGCGACCAGCTCCACGTGGCGGTCGAGCTCGCGACGCAACGACACATCGAAGATGGCCGACGATCCCTTACCGCTTCGCTTGGCCCGGTACATGGCCACATCGGCATCGCGGACCATCTCCTCCGCCGTCGATGAATCGCCGGCACGAACGATGCCGACTGAGCATCCGACCGACACGGTCTGGCCGTCGATGACCACCGGCAGGGTGACCTGCTGGCGCAAGCGGTCGGCCAGGCTGACGGCCTGCTCATCGTCGCCGACCTCATGGGCCAACACCACGAACTCGTCGCCGGCGAACCGGAACACTCGGTCCTCGTCGCGAACCGTGGCTCGCAGCCGGGCGGCGACGGTGAGAAGCAGTTCGTCACCGGCGCGGTGTCCGAGGGTGTCGTTGACGACCTTGAAGTCGTCGAGGTCGAAGAACAGCACGCCGACCTCGGCGTGGCGATCGGTGAGCGCCTCGTTGATCTCGCTGATGAGCTGCGAGCGGTTGGGGAGCCGGGTCAACGGATCATGTGTCGCCTGCCAGGCGAGCAGATCCTCGAACCGACGTCGGTCGGTCACGTCCTCGACGGTGCCGAGAAACGCGGCAGGGGTGCCGATGGCGCGAACGGGTACGGCGCGCAGGTTGACCCAGCGTTCCTCGCCGTCGGTGGTGATCAAGCGGGCGGGGGTGTCGAACGGAACGCCCTCGAGCGTCGACTGGAGGCCGGCCATGATGCGCTCGAGGTCGCTGCTGAGCACGAAGTCCATCCAGCCGGTGCCGAGCAGCTTCTCCGATGTCGATCCGACGAGCTCGGCGAGGCCGTCGTTGACGTAGCCGAGACGGAGTCCGACCTCGGACGAGAAGATCCCGATCGGGGCACGCTCGGCCAGCGCGCGGAAACGTTCCTCGC
>JBBQLA010000084.1:0-8124 GCA_038327485.1 Acidimicrobiales bacterium | reverse complement strand
CGCCGGCGCGCTCCGACTGTGACCACGCCTCGGCCGCGGCATCGAATGCGATCTGCCACCCGTCGGGTCGGTCCAGCAGCGTTGCCAGCGCCTCGTCGAGCTCGTCGCCGGACATGAGTTGTCGGACCCGTTGGCGAAATCCGTCATCAGCCAACGCCACCCACGCCGCAGTCAGCGCACGATCGGGGACCCGGGAGAAATTGAGGTACGGGTGCAACGCCTTGGGTGGGGCCGGGGCAGTCGCGTCCTGGGCGTCGCGCCGAGCCTGGGCCAATGCCGCCTCCAGGACCGGCCGGGCGAACCGCTCCGACGCCGAGACGCTCACTCCACCGGTGCGGCCGCGCTGTCGGCGACCACATTCTCCCCGCTCCCGCACCAGCGACACCTCACCTCGGAAATCGTGGAATCGAGTACCTCGACCTCCTCGATCTCGAGGTCACCACCAACGGTGTAGTGATGAAACGAACGGGTCGTCGCCGTCTGGGTCACGTCGAAGCGGGTGAGGTTGCCGCAGGCCGTGCAGCGGTATCGGACAGCGGACATTCGCCGATCCTACCGAGCGAGCCAGGCCGGAAGATGCGGTCGAACACTTGTTTGACAAACACCAGTTCGATAGACACTCTGGGTGCCAGCTCGGTCACTGTCGGTCCAACGAAGCTTCGACGACCTGGGAACGCCGCTGGTCGATGTCACGTTCTGCGTCATCGACTTCGAGACGACCGGCGGATCGCCGACCGACGACCTGATCACCGAGATCGGAGCGGTCAAGCCCCGCGGCGGCGAGTGCCTGAGCACCCTGCAGACGCTGGTGAACCCGGGCCGGGCCATGCCCCCGACCATCTGCGTGCTCACTGGGATCACCGACATGATGTTGGTCAAAGCGCCTCGAATCGAGGCAGTTTTGGGGTCGCTGATCGACTTCATCGGCGATGCGGTGATCGTGGGACACAACGTCCGCTTCGACATGGGGTTCCTGCAGGCGGCGCTGGAGCGCGACGGCCGGACTCGCCTGGAGAATTCCACCATCGACACCGTGGCGCTGGCTCGACGGCTGGTGCGTGACGAGGTGCCCAACTGCAAGCTCGGCACGCTGGCCGAGCGGTTCCGACTCCCCCACCGTCCGTCGCATCGCGCCCTCGACGATGCGCTGGCCACCGGCGATCTCCTGCACCTGCTGCTCGAGCGGGCCGCCGCCCTGGGCGTCAACGGACTCGACGACCTCCAGCTCCTCCCCACGCTCGCAGGACACGCCCAGGCATCGAAGCTCGGCCTGACCGACCGGCTCCCGCGGGCGCCGGGGGTCTACCTGTTTCGGAATGCCGCCGGCCGAGTGCTCTACGTGGGCAAGGCCTCGAACTTGCGCACCCGCGTGCGGTCGTACTTCTCCTCGGATGAGCGCAAGAAGGTGGGCCAACTCCTCAAGGAGACCGAACGCATCGACCACAAGCGCTGCGGCAATGCGTTCGAGGCTCGGGTGCTCGAGATCCGCTTGATCCACCACCTCCGCCCCAGGTTCAACCGGGAGGCCAATCACTGGGAATCACAGTGCTTCGTGAAGCTCACGACCGGCGCGTCGCCGAAGCTCTCGGTGACGAAGGCCGCCCGCGATGACGGCGCGACCTATCTCGGTCCCATCAGCAGTCGGAGCCAGGCCCGCTTGGTGGTCGAGGCCATCGATGCGGTGTGTCCCGTCCAACATCCCGGGGCGGCGGCGATCGCAATCGACGGGCTCCGGTCTCGTCACCACCTCCTCATTGATCCGCTGGTGGACCAGATGGCCACGCTGGCCCGGGCCGAGCGTTTCGAGGAAGCCGCGGCGATGCGCGATCGGCTCATTGCGCTGACCGACGCGCTGCGGCGCTGCCAACGCTTCGAGCGGCTCCGGGCCGCGGAGCGCCTGGTGATCCGCAGCACCGACGGCATCGCCATGGAGTTGCGGCGTGGGATCCTCACTCGGATGTGGGTTCCGCCGGCGCCCGGCGACCCGGCCCGACTCGCCGGCATGTCGATCACCTCGCGTGCGGTCGAGGCCGTGCCACCCGATCCAGGATCACCCGCTGACGGGCCGGTCCCCCTCGAACACACCGACGAGCTGAACTGGGTTGGAGCATGGTTGGAGCAGCACGCCCACGACCTCCGAATCGAACTGGTCGAGGGCACCTGGGCGACCCCGGTGCACCCCATCCCGAGCTTCAATCGCGCTGAAGTGAGACCGCCGCGTTCGAGACGGCGATCACGCGGCTGAGCGCCTCGGCTGCGGCGCCGGAGTCGATGGACGCGGTCGCCATCTCCAGACCGGCGGCCAGGTCATCGGCCCGTCCCGCCACCACCACCGCCGCTGCGGCGTTGAGCAGCACCAGCTCGCGGCGAGGGCCGCCTTCTCCGCCGAGTAGGGCGCGGATCGCCTCAGCGTTGGCTTCGGGGGTTCCCACGCCGAAGTCCTCGGTCTTGACCATCGACAATCCCAGATCGGAGGGGAAGACCTCACGAACTTCGATCTCTCCGTCGCGCAACTCGTGGATGGTCGACGGACCCGACAGCGTGAGCTCGTCGAGACCGTCGGATCCGTGGACCACCATGGCCCTCGGTGCGCCGCGACGGCGCAACACGTCGATGACCAGCGGCGCCAGCGTCTCGTCCGCCACGCCGATGACCTGTCGGGTGACCCCGCCCGGGTGCGACATCGGGCCCAGCACGTTGAAGATGGTGGGGATGGCGAGCTGGGTTCGGATCGGCCCGGCAAATCGCATGGCCGGGTGGAAGACCCGAGCCAGAGCGAAGCCCAGACCGGCCTCGCTCACACATCTGCGCACCGCGGCCCCGTCGAGCTCGACGGCCAGACCGAGGGCCTCGAGCACATCGGTGGACCCGCTCGACGACGATGCCTTGCGGTTGCCGTGTTTGCACACAGCGATCCCGGCCCCGGCCACCACGAAGCACGCTGCGGTCGACACGTTGAAGGCCTTGTCCTGACGGAGTCTCGAGCCCCCGGTGCCGACGATGTCCACCGTGGCGGCGGCGTCGGGCAGATCGAGTGGTGTGGCCGCGGCCAACATGGCCTCCACGAGCGCCTCGACCTCGACGGCGGTTGCTCCCTTGGTGCGAAGGCCGACGAGGAACGCCCCGACCACCGCGTCGGGTGCCGTGCCGGCCAGGATGTCGGACAGCGCCGCGCCGGCCAGCTCCGGTTCGAGATCAGCCCCGTCGGCCAGCAGCCCGAGCACAGTGCGCCACCCGCCGGCTGATTCGAACGAAGTCACGAGGCCTGGGCTGAAACTTCCTGGCCCCGGACCCGGCGACGACGGCGGATGATCCGCATGCGCTCACGTTCGGTTGCTCCACCCCACACCCCGTTGCGTTCCCGGTTGTCGATGGCGTGCTCGAGGCACTCGTCGGCCACCGGACATTGGGAGCACACCAGCTTGGCCGGGTCGGCTTCGTCGTCGGTGAGGGGATAGAAGATGGTGGAGTCGAGGCCACGGCACGCGGCCATGTCCACCCAGTTGCGATCCATTGGTTCGGATACTCGCGGCCGCTTCACGCCAGTCGCAAATTCGTTTCCCGCACGGCGGGCAACAGGGTTCACGCTCGGAGATCGGCCAGCAGTTCGGCGATCGTGTCGGGGCCGAGGTCGGTGCTGTGTTGGTAGGCGGGATGATCGACCGCCAGAGCGACGCCGCCGGCGGCGAACGCATCGACGTCGGAGGAGGTGAACTCGAAGCGCACATAGTGCACCGCGGCGGTGATCTCCTCGCGGGTCAACTGCGCAGCGTGGGCCTCCTCGGGAAGGCAACGAACTTCGAGTTGGCCGCCGCTCTGCCCCCCGATTCGGAACACGATCGACCGCTCGATCCCCACCAGCTTGGGCAACCATTCACGTAGGTCCGCGTCGTTGGTGAGCTCGATGAACAATGTGGCCGACACCGTTCCGGGCGCGGGAATGAGCGGATTGTAGATGGCAAGCTCAGCCTCGATGCCCTCATCGCTCAGGATCTTCTCGGCTCGGGCCATTTCCTGGATCTGGAACCGAATGGTCTCTCGATTCTCGAACAGCAGCGTGATGTGCGGGCCGACCGACACGCGACGCTTCTTCTTCAACGCGATGATCGAGTCGCGAAACCCTTCGCGTTCGCGCTCATAGGCGCGAAGGTCGGCAATGTCGGCAAGGGCCAACTGGCGGGTGGCGTGAACGGGCACGGTCAGGGCTCGATTCCGTAGGCCCTCGCGACAAGCGAGAGCGGGTGAATGGGTTCGGTGCCGGTCTCCAGCACGATGCCTCCGTTGGCGAGCGAGCAGTCGCCCGCCACCGCCTCGGAGCCGGCACGTTTGATGTCAGCGGCCATCTTGGAGGCAGCGTTGCGGGACAGATCGAGGTTCTCGGCCCGCAGTCCCCACGTGCCGTCGATGCCGGAGCACTCGGCCACCACGGTCAGCTTGGTGCCCGTCAGCTTCATGAGGTCACGACTGCGGAGGCCGATGTTCTGCGCACGGAGATGACACGGCGCGTGATAGGTGGTGGTCTCGGGAACGGGGCCGCTGAACTCGGTATCGAGCCCGGTTCCTCCCTCGGTCTTGTCGGCCCGATGAATGTTCATCAGGTACTCCGACGCGTCGAAGGTGTTGGCCGCGACGAGCTCGGCATCCGCGCCGCCGACATAGTCGACGTAGTCCTGCTTCAGGATGTAGCCGCAAGTCGGTTGCGGCACCACCACGGCGATCTCCTCGCCGTGTCCTCGACCGTGTCGGATGACCGACGCCAGCAGCTCGATGTTCTTGCGGGCAGTGGTGCGGAAGCCCTCGACGTCGCCCTGGTGCAGCTGGGGCGCCCCACAGCAGATCTGGCCTTCGGGCAGGCGACACTCGATGCCGTTTCGTTCGTAGACCCGCACCAGGTCCTTCGCCACCTGTGTGTCGTGGTACTCGACGAGGCAGGTGGGGAACATCGCGGCGACCTTGCCACGCGGAGCGATCAGTTCGACGGTCGCACGCTTGCGGAACCACGTGGAGAACCGCTGCCGAGCGAACGGCGGGAGCACGCGCTCCTTGGCGATGCCGGTGGTCTTTTCCATGAGCATTCGCAACGTCGTGTTGGGAGTGCCGGTGGCGGCGTTGGCGAGAGGCGCCACAGCCGAGCCGAGCCTGCCCACGAGATCGGTCTTGGCCAGAGCGGCGTCAGTGACGCGCTCGGAGACCGGTCGTGGGCGGTTCTTGAACAGGACTTGCTCGGAGCGCATCATCAGCCGAGGAAAGTCGAGGTCCCACTCGGACTGGCCCGGGATGTACGGGCAGTTGATGTAGCAGAGCTTGCACTGAAAGCACTCGTCGACCACCTGATCCTGCTGGTCGGGGGTGAGGCGGGCGGCGTCCTGGTCGTCGTGAGCATCGATGAACTCGAACATGGTCGGGAACGACGAGCAGAACTTGAAGCACAGTCGACAGCCGTGGCACAGGTCGTAGACCCGGGTCATCTCTTGGCGGAGATCAGCCTCGTCGAAGTACTGGGGATGGAAGGGGTCGTACGTCGTGGTCATGGGGCGCGATGTCTCGAGGGGGTCGCGGTGCCATGAGGGACTCACCCCGAAGCGGGCGAGCCCCTCGTGACGACGGTCTTAGCTCATCGACTCGAGCGACTCGAGGCCCTGAGCGAAGCGTCCGGCGTGGGACTTCTCGGCTCGAGCCAACGTCTCGAGCCATTCGGCGATCTGGTCGAAGCCCTCGTCGCGGGCCGTCTTGGCGAACCCTGGGTACATCTCGGTGTACTCGTAGGTCTCCCCTGCGATGGCGGAGCGGAGGTTGTCATCGGTCGGGCCGACAGGCTCGCCGGTGGCGGGATCTCCGACCTCAGCCAGGAAGTCGAAGTGGCCGAACGCGTGGCCGGTCTCACCTTCGGCGACCGAGCGGAACAACGCGGACACATCGGGGTAGCCCTCGACGTCGGCCTTCTGCGCGAAGTACAGGTAGCGACGGTTGGCCTGGCTCTCGCCGGCGAACGCTTCCTTGAGGTTCTCTTCTGTCTTGCTGCCCTTGAGTGGCATGTCAGCTGCTTTCTGTCTGGGTTGTTGAGGGAGTCGGTGAATTGAGACGGGGTGGGTTGAGAAGGCTCGGGTCGATGCTGCGACAGTCGGCGCACTGGCCTCGAAAGACGACTTCGGTCGAGCGGATGTCGAATCCGTCGGGTGAGCTGAGCGGCTCCGCGGTCAGCCGGTCGACGGCGACGTCGAAGATGGCGCCGCACGTGTCGCACACCAGATGGTGGTGCCCGTTCACGTTGGGATCGAACCGCGTGGCTCCAGTGCCGACGTCGATCGAGGCGATCTCGCCGAGCTCGGACAACTCGGTGAGCACCGCGTAGACCGTGCGCAGCGAGACGGTCGGCAGGTCGCGCACGACGCTGCGATACACCGAGTCGGCAGTCGGGTGGGTGCAGTCACCGTGCAATGCGGCGAACACCGCCAAACGTTGCGGGGTGATCTTGAGGCCCTGCTGGCGAAACACCTCGGTCAGTTCGGTCGGTGTCTTCACGAGCACAACCCTATCGCAAGAATTGTTTGTTGACAATGATTGTTATTGAATCTGTTGCAGTCGTGCGTCGTAGTCTGTCGCCGTGAGTACCGCACCGTTCCAACGACCCGATGCCCTGGCCGCACTGGAGTCGCAACGATTCGACCTCCTGGTGATCGGAGGTGGCGTGACCGGCGCAGGCGTCGCCCTCGACGCCGCGTCGCGCGGGCTCAAGGTCGCCCTGATCGAACGGGACGACTTCGCTTCGGGAACATCGTCGAAGTCGTCGAAGCTGATCCACGGCGGCCTGCGATACCTGCAACAGGGCGAGGTCGGGTTGGTGTACGAGGCGCTGGCCGAGCGTCAACGCCTCCTCAAGAACGCTCCCCACCTCGTGCGGCTGTTGCCGTTCCTGATCCCGATGTTCGGCAAGAACGGGGTCATCCCTTCGAAGATCTCCCGGGTGCTCGGGATGGCCATGTGGGGATATGACCTCACCGGCGGGTACCGAATCGGCAAGTTCCACAAGCGGGTGACCAAGGCTGAAGCGCTGACCTACTACCCGACGTTGCCCGAGGCGAACCTGGTGTCGGGATACCTCTACTACGACGCCGCCGCCGATGACGCCCGTCTCGTGGTCACGCTCCTGCGCACCGCGGCCCATGAGTACGGTGCGATCATCGCCAATCGGGTGCGCGCGGTGGACATCGGCACCGACGCCGCCGGCAAGGCCGATCGCGTGACCGTCGAGGTGGCCGACTCCGCAGCGCCGAGCGGGACGCGGCGGTTCGACATCGCCGCCAAGGCCATCGTGAACGCCGGGGGGGTGTGGTCGGATCAGATCCGCACGCTGGACGAGGGCACCGACCCCGACTCGATTCGTCCCGCAAAGGGCATTCACATCACGATCCCCCACCACCTGGTGCAGAACACCATCGCTGCGGTGATCCCGGTCCCCAAGGATCGACGGTCGGTGTTCGTCGTTCGTCAGGGCGACTTCACCTACATCGGTACGACCGACACGGACTACTCGGGCTCGATCGACGACCCCCAGTGCACTCCGGAGGACATCGACTACCTGATCGGCGCCATCAACTGGGCCTGCACCAACACCATCACTCGCGACGACATCGTGGGGACGTGGGCAGGTCTGCGTCCGTTGGTGAAGTCGGCGTCGTCGGGCCGGACCGCGGATCTGTCGAGACGCCACAAGGTGCGGGCCTCGAAGAGCGGCGTGATCACGATCACCGGCGGCAAGCTCACCACCTACCGGCACATGGCGAAGGACACAGTCGACGAGGTGGTCTCGAAGATCCTCGGTGGTGATGCACCTGCCGGCTCGAACAAGTGTCGTACCAAGAAGCTGCGACTGCGCGGCGCCGATGGCTTCGACACCGTCGTCAGTGCAGCGGTCGGATACCCGGCGGTTGACGAGGTGGCCGCGGAGCACCTCGCCGGCCGCTATGGGGGTGAGGCCCGTGCGCTGATGGGACTCATCCAGGCCGACCCGTCGCTGGGCGAGCCGATCGTGGCCGGGTTGCCCTACCTCAAGGCCGAGGTGGTGTTCGCGGCTCGCTTCGAGATGGCCCAGAGCGTTGACGACGTGCTCAGCCGCCGGACTCG